>NZ_MJAT01000006.1 GCF_001742305.1 Desulfuribacillus stibiiarsenatis
ACTCATTGATATGAGATATGAAAAGAAAAGTACGATTTTAACAACTAATGTTGGTTTTAAATCCTGGGACGAGGTATTCCAAGATCCTAAGATAGCAAATGCAATTTTGGATCGTGTCCTCCACCATGCAACGGTAGTTAATATTATTGGTGATTCTTACCGAATTAAGGACCATCTGGAACGAGATAATTAGTAAAACTGTACATTCTTAAACAGTCAAAAGTGTACATGTTTATGTTGACATTTATAATCCGGACTGCAGGACTGGTGGAAACTATGCAAACCTCACTGCGGGGAATAACAACAAAAGCAAAACAAGATAAGAACTATCGCTTCGGTAACCTTTATGGGTTAATAGACAAAAACGCTTTGTATGAGGCATGGGGTAGCATCAATAAAAAAAGCATCAGCAGGAGTAGACAAGGTAAACGCAAAACAATTCAAACAAAACCTTGACCCAAACCTCAGCGAACTCCTAGACCAACTAAAACAAAAGAAATACAAAGCCAAACTCATAAAAAGAGTCAACATACCAAAAGAAAATGGAAAAACCAGACCCCTAGGAATACCCACAGTCAAAGATAAAATCCTACAAAAAGCAGCAGCCCAAATACTAGAAGCAATCTATGACCAAGAATTTCTAACAAGCAGCTACGGGTATAGACCAGGAGTCGGACCACAAAAAGCAGTAAAAAAACTCACCAAAGAAATCCAAGGCAAATACAGCTACATAGTCGAAGCAGACATCAAAGGGTACTTCAACAACATAGACCATGAATGGCTAATGAAAATGCTACAACTGCGGATAAAAGACAAAGCATTCCTAGGACTCATAAGAAAATGGCTAAAAGCAGGCATCCTAGACACAACAGGAAAAACAATACACCCAACAACAGGCTGTCCACAGGGCTCAACCATAAGTCCAATACTAGCAAACATCTACCTTCACTATGCACTAGATTTATGGTTTGAAAAAATAGTAAAACCAAGAAGCATAAGCGACGCATACCTATGTCGTTTTGCAGATGATTTCATTTGCGCGTTCAGATATAAACAAGACGCAGAGAGGTTTTACAAAGCACTTGGCAAAAGACTGGGAAAATTCAAGCTGGAATTAGCAGAAGAGAAGACAAAAGTAATAAGTTTCTCAAGATTTAGAAAGCACGAAAACACCAGCTTTGAATTTCTAGGATTTGGATACCGATGGAAAGTCTCACAAAAAGGGAATGACATAATAACGAGACAGACCAGCCGAAAGAAACTAACCAAATCAATACAGAACTTTACCGAATGGTGCAAAGAGAAACGTAATAAAAGACTAAAGAAAATCGTAGATATGTTTAATGCCAAACTTAGAGGATACTTTAACTATTACGGAGTCATAGGAAATTATAGCAGAATACAACAATTCTATAACATAGCCATCAAAATACTGTATAAATGGCTAAACCGCAGAAGCCAAAAGAAAAGCTTCAACTGGACCGAGTTCAACGCAAAAATGAAATGGTATGGTTTAATGAGACAAAAATAACCGAAGTAGCTGAAAACCAGCTAAAGTTCAAAGAATGTTTTGCTTGATTACGGAAGTGAATATATCTGAAGAGCCCAGTGCGGTAGTTCCGCACGCTGGAATCTGTGCGGGGGACAGCAAGTAATTGGTGTTTCTACCGTGACGGCGACAGACTCTGCAATAACCGCGCGTCTGCGCGGAATTTAAAGAAAGTAATAGAGTTACAGCACATATGATGTGAAAGACGACACGATACTGGTGATGTTTTTCTTACTGCCATAATCTCGCATCCTTGCTTGGGTGTTTTTGAGAAGAGCGTTGAATGATTGAGCATACCGTGTTTACATAAAAATAAATTTTTTCTTAAGAAAGGAATGGCAAATGAAATGATAAAAGTAAGTAAGTTTAGGCATGTTGCAATCGTTGTTAAGGATTATAAAAAAATGATAGATTTTTATTCGAAAATCTTAGGATTTGAAATTATTAGAGAAATTGAGGTTAGTAATGAGGAATTTAGAAAGGGTATCGGACTTCCAAACGCAGTTGCTAAAGGTGCACATTTGGCTATACCCGGAAACAATGTAGAAATTGAGATGTTTCAATTTGAAAAAAAGATGGATAGGTGTGATGAATTATCTATTGCAAACTATCCTGGATTTAGACATATTGCTTTAATAGTAGAAAATCTTGGGGAAGCATATGCGAGTCTTAAGTCAAAAGGGATAGAATTTGTATCTGAACCGATTTGCATGAAGGAACCACCAAGTGTAGCTGGGTTTAGATTTGTTTATTTTAAAGATCCTGAAGGCAATATAATTGAATTAAATCAACTGCCGTAAGATGTGGTATTATTTCCTTTAGTTGACATTATGATAGTTGTTAGTCCGCAGCGTCCTTCTGCTCTTGCTATGTGGGGCAGAGTCCGCCGCCTAACAAGGCTCTCCACTAGGGGCAAACAAGAAGCATATTCGGTTGGAGTTATAGCATGAAGTAATCATGCCACATCCACTAGCTAAGATATGAGTTATATAAATCTAGCGGATGTTGCAGACGTCAGACGTTATTTGAAATTTCAGGTCTATGAAAGGTTACATTTCCGCATCTAAAGATTTCTTAGATTATTATGGCACAAAGATAAGTCACAATTATAATACATTACGATTTATTTAATATTAAGGAGAATTAACAATATGAATGTTTATATAGCATTATTAACAGGTATCAACGTAGGTGGAAAAAATATAATTAAAATGGCAGATTTGAAACGAGTAATGGAATAATTGGACTTTTTGAAGTAAAAACATATATTCAAAGTGGAAATGTTCTATTCAAATCAAATGAAGTAGAGGAATCTCTGTGCAATAAAATTGAACATGAGATTGAAACAGTGTTTGGAATTCCTGTAAAGGTTGTTTTGAGGACGTCTACAGAGTTAGAAGAGATTATTTTGAATTGCCCATTCTCGGAGGATGAAGTGACACAAGCAGAGACATTATCCGAAGTAGAGAGTCTGTATGTTGCATTATTGGCACAACATCCTTTAAAAGAAAAGATTGAGTGCATAGATGTTTACAGAAGTGAAAGTGATAAATATCAAATTGTAGGGAGAGAGGTATATCTTTTATTCCATCATAGTATTTGGAATTCAAAACTTGCTAATAATCTTTATAAATTGAATGTACCAACAACTGTGCGTAACTGGAAAACATTAAGCAAACTTGTCCAATTAGCAAAAACTATGATATGAAATGTAGAGTGAGAATGTCCTGATTCGGATTTTTTTTATTGTAAACTACAAGAAAAAATTTGTGGGGTTATCTTACGCATTTAGAGTAAATGACCTGAACCATCAACTAACAAAACATTCCAGTTCGCTTTGTCCTGAAAAGACGGACAAAGCCACCGCCTCAGGCTAAGATACGAGTTATCTAAGCCTGAGGCGGTGCAGGAATGCGCCACGTTATCCATAATATTGATGCTTAGACTATTACCAAAAATTACGTTTCGGGTATAATGATTATAAGTATTCAATATGGAGGCGATCGAGATGAGTGCAAAAGAAGAAGTTATAAAAATCATCAAAGAATTGCCTGAAACTGCTACGATAGAAGATATTATGTATAAAGTATACGCTCGTGTACAAATAAAAGCTGGATTGAAAGAACTCGATGAAGGCAAGGGGATTACTCATAAAGAAGCTATGGAAAGAGTATCTAAATGATTAAATTAATTTGGTCGCAAAAATCATTGAATGATTTAGAAGAAATTTATAAATATATATCGGCTAATTTCTGAATCAAATGCTAAACAGTATATCGAAAGAATAATTAAAAAAACAGAAGATATTTCAAATTTTCCCTTTATCGGTAGGGTTGTACCTGAGGCTAGTGACAACAAAATCAGGGAAATCATATCTATCAATCATAGAATTATATATAGGATAAATCTGATTCAGTAGAAATTGCTACAATATTTCATGTTGCCAGACAATTAAAAGAAGACAACATCTAGACATTTAGCATGATGTTTTTGTTAGCGATTCAGCATACTACGGATAACAACGCATCACGTGTCTTGAAAGTACATACAGTGAATTCTGCAGCGTCGTCATGTTAACCCGTAAGGGACAAGGGAGATATAGAAGAGGTCATGCGTTTGTAATTGATATTTCTGGTATAGCAAACAGGATTTAAAACGCGCAACGTCGAAAATCTCTCTATGTGAAATATGGGAGGGATTGGATGCGTCGCCCTTTATTTTGGTCATTATTGATTTTTATCACGGGATTATTCTTATCTGTAGCAATCCTAGATGCATATGCGTTTTCTAACACTAGTCTCATCATTAAAAAAATAACCCAATTGGTATTTATATTGCTCATCGTGATACTATCATCGATTGTAGCCGTTAATCATTTCAAGCTATCAAAGCAAACCTTCATCTCAATACTACTATCTGTATTTATATTCCTGTTAGGAAGTTTCTATGGTCTAGTAACGGTGAAACAAACTTCCTCGATAGGATCAGTGTTGAAAGATCGTCAGGATATCACGATGGAAGGCATTGTGGATACCACATGGCATACACCAACACAACAGAATATCATCATAGAAACATTAGAAAAACATCGTATACGTGTCATACTCTATAAGAATGATGAAGCAACAGAGTCTATGTCGGGCGATCCCAAGCCATCTACTAGCGTATCTATCTACCCTGGTGATTACGTACAAGTTTCTGGAGAATTCCGTAAGGTAGAACCGAAGCGCAATCCTGGAGGCTTCGATGAACGAAGATATTACTGGCTCCACGATTGGGATGGAAAAGTCGTTAGTGATAGCAGTAATGTGAAAATCATTCAAAGAATAGATGTAAGCTCAAGCCCAACATCGAGCCTATCGACATACTTGTTTTCCTATCTTCCTTTTAAAATGCGAGAGTTCTATCAAGGTGCGCTTCGTTCACACCTTGGCGAGAAAGAATTTATGATCGTTAACGCCTTAATTCTAGGTGAACGAACATCGATGGATTTTGACACGAAGGAATTAATTCGCAAACTAGGATTAGCCCATTTATTTGCCATATCTGGCTTGCACGTAGGGATTATTGTGTTGGCTTTTATTGCTGTTATGGACAGACTACGAATGGTAAGAGAGCGAAGTTATTTAATATTAATTATTTTACTTCCTATATATGCACTCTTAACAGGTGGAACATCGTCTGTAGTACGTGCTGTAATAATGATTGAAGTTGCATTGCTCGGATCTCTACTATCAAGGAAGAGCGATGTATATACAAATATCGTGATCGCAGCATTCCTATTATCTTTTTATAACCCCAAAGTACTTTTGCAAGTAGGTTTTCAACTGACGTTTATTATTACATTGGGAATCTTGTTATTTGAGCCCATTATTGATTATCTCCTGCTAAAATGGAATTTCACTTGGAAATGGTTGCGTAAACTATTGTCTGTTACAATAAGCGCCCAAGTTTTCTCTTTCCCTTTGCTGGTATACTATTTTCAAGAATTCTCTTGGACGGTACTTCTTTCGCAATATTTCATTCTACCAATAACAAGCGTTGTAATTTTACCAATAGGTTTTCTATTTCTTTTAATTTCGTGGATTCATCCGATGATACCGGCACTTTTAGCAATTATTTTACAGTGGGCTTCATCGGCTATGCTTTGGATTACTGAATTTATGTCGTTTGCAACAAAATACGTCAGCTATTTTCCTGAGCGTCACTGGTTATGGCTCGTAGGCTACTTGCTACTTGCCTTGTTCCTTGCATATCTTATGTATCAACGTAGGTATCTTAATAAACTCATCATTAGTTTGGTTTGCGCCTTACTACTCTTTGCAGGTTCTCTTTGGATTCCTAAGCTACCGACAGGAAGTTTACAAATGACTTTAATTGACGTGGGTCAAGGCGATGCAATTCATATTGAAACACCGAAAGGGAGACATATTTTAATTGATGGTGGAGGTGTACCAAGCTATAACAATAATGTCTACGATGTCGGCGAACGTATCCTTTTGCCATATTTTCGAGCAAATGGTATACGAAAGCTTGATATGGTTTTTCTGAGTCATGCAGATTGGGATCATATTCAAGGATTGTATCAAATACTTAAAGAGATACCTGTACAAAGCTTTGTATATAGCTTTGAGGATCCACGGGAAAGCTTTCTTCAGCTAAAATCAATTGCAGAACAAAAAAATATTCAAATATTTCAAGTAAGTCAAGGAAACCAAATTGTCATTGAGGATCAAATAGTGCTTGATATCTTATATCCTGATATAATAGTAGGGAGTCAAACAGATCCTAATCATTTATCTATGGTGATGCGATTGATGTATAACGAAATGGATATTCTACTCACAGGGGACATTGATGAACTCGCTGAGGATAAGATTAGGCCATTCCTACAGAATAGCGAAATTGAACTTCTAAAGGCAGCCCATCATGGAAGTCAAACATCCAGTTCTAAAGCTTTTCTTGATACAATACAGCCAAAGGTATCGGCCATAAGTGTTGGTGCTAATAACCGGTTTGGTCATCCCAACCAATCCGTTATCGACCGTCTTGAAGAAGTAGGAAGTGCAATCTATCGAACTGATTTACACGGAGCCATCACGTTTAAATTGAATAAACAAAGGATGGCCGTAGAAACTATGATTCAATTACAGGAACATTAAGATTATAATCACAGTGTTAAAGTATTAGTCAAAGGTGTAGTTACAGTACACCAAGCATATTGTGAAAGCTTAATTTAGGAGGGAAAATAATGGATTCAGATATGCTAAAGATTCTTAACGAATCGAAAACAATTGCTGTAGTCGGTCTATCTGACGTTGAAACAAGACCGAGCTTTAAGGTGTCACAATATATGCAAAAGCATGGGTATCGTATAATTCCAGTTAACCCAAGGCTAGATCAAGTGTTGGGCGAGAAGGCAGTAGCAAGTCTGGATGAGATTCAAGAACAAGTCGATATCGTGAATATCTTCCGAAAAAGTGAGGATGTTTTGCCGTTTGTAGAAAAGGCCATTGCTATTGGAGCTAAGACAGTATGGTTGCAGATGGGCATTTCTAATCAAGAGGCTGAAGAATTAGCTAGAAACGCTGGCTTACAAGTAGTATCTGATAAATGTATTAAAATTGAGCATCAATGCCGAATCAATTAGGAGCGAGCAATGTCGAACGTATATTTACTTTTTGGAAATGAAGCGATTCTTATGGAGGAATGGCTAGATACACTGATACATAATGAGCTTCCCGATGGGAAATTAGATAT
Organism: Desulfuribacillus stibiiarsenatis; assembly: GCF_001742305.1. Taxonomy (NCBI): domain Bacteria; kingdom Bacillati; phylum Bacillota; class Desulfuribacillia; order Desulfuribacillales; family Desulfuribacillaceae; genus Desulfuribacillus; species Desulfuribacillus stibiiarsenatis. The sequence goes on from NZ_MJAT01000006.1 coordinate 7,310, forward strand.
GAATTATTCTTCTTTTGATTTAGAGGAAATAGCAATTCAACAAGTGTTACAATATGCTGAAACAATTCCTTTCATGGCAGATAGAAAAATTGTGATTGCAGAACGTGCTGATTTTTTTGGCACAGCCAACGGAAAGAATATTCACGATTTAGAGGCCTTAAACGACTATTTGTTAAACCCAGCACCATATACCACAATTATTTTTAAAACAAAAGCAGACAAGCTAGACAAAAGAAAGAAGATTGCAAAGACAATTGAAAAAGCTGGAATCGTGAAAGGGTTTGTCCCTTTACAAGGAAAAACACTGGAAGATTGGATCTTGGCAAAGGTGCGAAGTCATCAATGTACGATAGACGGCAAAGCAGTGGAGCAGTTGATTGTTGCCTGTGGTTCGGATATGAATCTAATGGCTAATGAAATTGAGAAACTGTGCTTATATGTAAATCAAGGGAACATTACTTCAGACACAGTTGCATTGTTGGTTTCAAAAACACTTGAGCAAAATCTGTTTGCCTTTATCGATCGGATTGCACAGAGAAATATTAAACAGGGATTACAGGTGATTTATGATTTGTTGAAAAATAAAGAATCGCCGATCTTAATCTTCTTTTTATTAGCTAAGAAATTCCGCACTATGCTTGTTGGCAAAGATTTGTTAGACAAAGGATATTCACCGCAGCAGATAGCCACCCAATTAGGCCAGCATCCATATGCATTGAAGATAACCCTAGAACAAGGGGCGAAATTCTCTCCGCAGAACTTACGCAGAATGTTAATTGCTTTAGCAGAGGCAGATGAGCAGATTAAAACAGGAAAAATGTCCGATGTGGTAGCATTAGAAAGGTTCATCCTATCGATACCTACCAAATATTAAAAAGCATTATGAGGATTCTTAAGAAAAAAACGACCTATGTAAAGGTCGTTTTTTTATGCTTGAACAGCTTGTAATTTGTTTAAACGTAGTGCAAGGCGAGATTTTTTACGAGCAGCTAAATTCTTATGAATGATCCCTTTAGTCACAGCCTTATCAAGGGTTTTCGTTGCATTTAGGAATTCTTGCTTCGCAACATCAACATTTGTATCGATAACTGCAGTTTCAAACTTCTTAATTGCAGTTTTAAGTTTTGATTTAATTACTACGTTACGAACACGCTTCTTTTCGTTCACAGCGATACGTTTTTTAGCAGATTTAATATTAGCCATTATTTCACCTCCCTTGACAGAAAAAACTCCTGTCACACTTACAAACATAACACATAGTATTCTATCATGTATAAATAAAAAAGACAAGATTCTTTTTATAATGCATAAAATATCTAAGTTACATCAGACTAGATTATATATTTGTATTCTTGAAAGTGAGGAATTTTTATGCCACATAAAGGATATCACGATATCGATACCGTGAATTTCCCGTTTTTCTCTACAGACTTAGCAGTTGAAGCGCATCAACACGTAAGTCAAAATGGCGCAATTCCAGGTATTGATAAAGAGGTAGAAGAGATAGACAAAGTAATGATAGAACGCTTATATGTACGAGACATGCAAGCAGGACAAGCGATTAACAAAATGCCAGGAAAATATGTAACGATTTTCGCTCCTGGATTACGTACAAAAGATACACCTTTACGGAAAACAGTTTCTAAAGTGTTTGCCAAAGAATTCTCTAAATATATTGAGGGTCTAAGTGATCAAGCAAATATTCTCGTTGTAGGATTAGGAAATGCAAATGCCACACCAGACGCCATCGGACCTGCCGTGACAGAGAATCTTTTAATATCTAGACACTTTTTTCAAGTCATGCCTGATAAGGTAGAAAAGGGTTTTCGACCGATTAGCGCGATATCACCTGGGGTGATGGGGCAAACTGGTATTGAGACTGGTGATATTGTATTTGGCGTCGTGCAGCAAATAAAGCCAGATTTAGTGATTGTGATAGACGCTTTAGCATCAAGAAGCATTGATCGCATTAACACAACAATTCAAATTGCTGACACTGGAATTAACCCAGGAGCGGGTGTCGGGAATCAGCGTAAAGCTTTAAATAAAGAAACATTAGGCGTTCCAGTGATAGCTGTTGGAGTCCCTACGGTTGTAGATGCTGTAACGATTGTTCATGATGCTATGGAATATGTGACGAGATACATTAATGAAAAAGGGATTGCCCCAATGCAATATTCAAATGTATCTACGAAGAACATGAGAAAACAACAAGCTGTACAAGCAACACAATCGACACCACAATCACAAGTTCCTCCACACGATGGTACTGCCGCATCTAATAATACTTCAACGAATCATGCAGTGCACAACATGTACGAGAACATGACAGAAGATCAGAAGAAACAGTTAATATTCCATGTCTTGAAGTCAGAGGGTCATCAATTTATGGTTACGCCAAAGGAAATTGATACTTACATTGAAGAGATTGCTAATATTATTGCAGGAGGTCTTAATGCTGCTCTTCATCCGAAGATAAGCATTGAAGATGCCGCGATGTACACTCACTAAAAAATATTAAACTTTATAGGAATAATTAGGCATTCGTATGCATATTGATGATTTAGGACAACCCTAAGGAGAGGATACGAATGCCTATTAAACGTAGAAACTTTAGAAGTATGACGGTTAACCTTAGTGGATTTGACATTAAGAAACAAATCATAACGATAGCAATTTCTATTGTCTTCATACTCGTACTTGTAGGTATTACATTTACAAGTGTAGAGAGCTTGACCAGTGAAGCGAATGAGCAATCAAGAGTTGAGCAATTAGTAAGCAAGATAAGAACAGCAACGTATAAGCAAATTCTCCAACACGAGATGAAAGTTCTTAACGCAACTGAAACTTCCACACATTCTAATCGGACAACCTATGAATTCGGAGCTTTCTTATCTAAGTTGTTCACAGGCATAGAGATTTATAATTTACAAAGCATATTGCATCAGGAGGTACCAGGGTACAGCGTAATGGCAATGGAGCTAATTGGTGATCGCAATCAACTTGATATTTATGCTCCACCGGTAGAAACACCACCGCCAGACAATTTATTTTCGAACGAAAAAGAAGATAATGAAGATCAAAAACCTGAACCACCGAAAAAACCAAAGCAAGAACCGACTAAGCCTAAAGTTAACTACACAGAGAAACCACCAGTGCTAATCTATCACACGCATAACCGTGAAGCTTTCTTACCGGAGCTAAAAAATATTAAAAAGGCAAACGAAGCATATCATCCGACCAATAATATTACCTTAGTAGGTAAACACCTTGCAGAAAACCTTGAGAAGCTAGGTGTTCCAACAATTCTATCATCAAAAGATTACTGGGTAGATTTGCCACCAGGGGAATATTGGAAGTCATATGTGCATTCGAAGAAAGAAGTAGAGGCAATTTTAAAACAGCATAAGTATATTCCATTTATCCTTGATATTCATCGTGACTCTGCTTTAAGAGCGAGGACAACTGTTACACATAGTGGTAAAGACTATGCAGCTGTGTGGTTTATTATTGGGCAGATTAACCCTACGTGGCAATATAACTACCAATTTGCGGCGACTATAGAGGGACGCTTAGAGGCTAAAGTACCTGGAATATCAAGAGGTATATGGGCAAAAAAGAGCGGTCAATATAATCAGGACATTTCCCATAATAGTGTTCTAATCGAGATTGGTGGAGTAGATAATAATTTCGAAGAGGCTAACAGAACAGCAGAGGTTTTAGCAAAAATAATTGCTGATCTGTATGAAGATATGGTCATTCAAGGACAATAGTATATATTACTAGAGTTTGGAAATACTAGAGTTGAAAATGATGAATATGAAGTTGAAGTTAGGAATGAAAGGGGAGCTAATGATGCAATCAATTATTAACATGAAAAAGTTTTTTGAGGAAGGCATAGTCTTAGTAATATTCTCAGCACTTATGCTCTCCTTTATTTTCTTAGGATTTATAGTGGTAGAGCGCAATGTTATTGACATTATGGGTACATACGAAAATCCTGGCGTCATCTACTTTCAGCAAACTCAGAGCGTACAAAATGATCTGACAGCTCAACATGCAGTGCAAGTGAAAGATGATAGCGTCGTGGAAACAACGGTTACTGTGAAAGAATCGAATCACGTAAAAAACGATATCAATGACTTAGCACACACGTTGGAACGAAAGCTAGAAAGTAAAGCAAAAGTCTTGATAATCTGGTTTATTGAAAAATCAACTCAGGCTTTGGAATACATTATCTATATCCTCTCAAAATCATTGCAGTCATCTTAGGGAATTGCTATAATGTGAAATAGTGCATCAGCATTGGGAGGTTAATGATTCATGAGTAGTAGTAATATCGATAAACAAAGTAGGATAAGGAATTTTTCAATCATAGCACATATAGATCACGGAAAATCTACGTTAGCAGACCGAATTTTAGAATTTACGGGTGCATTATCATCTAGAGAAATGCAAGATCAAGTGCTTGATAAAATGGATTTAGAGCGTGAGCGCGGTATAACCATTAAACTGCAAGCAGTGCGATTAAATTATAAAGCAAAAGATGGCAACGAATATACATTGCATCTTATAGATACTCCTGGTCATGTCGACTTTACCTATGAGGTTTCTCGTAGTCTTGCGGCATGTGAAGGGGCTCTTTTAATTATTGATGCAGCCCAAGGGATTGAGGCGCAAACATTAGCGAACGTTTATTTAGCGTTAGAAAATGAATTAGAAATTGTTCCAGTTATTAATAAGATTGACTTGCCAAGTGCTGAACCAGAACGTGTAAAACAAGAAGTGGAAGACGTCATTGGTCTAGATACGAGCGATGCTGTACTGGCTTCCGCTAAGGAAGGTATAGGTATTGAAGAGATATTGGAGCAAGTAATTCAAAAGATTCCAGCTCCAACTGGTGATGCCGATGCACCATTACAAGCGTTAATATTCGACTCACACTTTGATCCATATCGTGGTGTCATTGTTTATACTAGGGTTGTCAATGGAAAAATGAAGCCAGGTATGAAAATCCGTATGATGGCGACGGAAAAAGAATTTGAGATTATTGAATTAGGCACATTTACACCAAAGCCAATTAAGGTTGACGAACTCAATGTTGGTGACGTTGGTTTTGTGATTGCAAGTATAAGGAATGTTAAAGATACTCGTGTGGGGGATACCATTACCGAGGCAAAAAGACCAGCGGCAGCAGCATTACCAGGTTATCGTAAAGTGAATCCAATGGTGTTCTGTGGAATGTATCCAGTAGAATCGTCAGAGTATGATGCTTTACGTGAAGCATTAGAGAAACTAGAGCTGAACGACGCTTCTTTACAATATGAGCCAGAAACTTCTACAGCTTTAGGGTTTGGTTTCCGTTGCGGTTTCTTAGGTCTTCTGCATATGGAAATCATTCAAGAACGTATTGAACGTGAATTTGATATTAACTTAATTACTACAGCCCCAAGCGTTGTATACCATGCATATATGAATGATAGTACGCAATCAATGATACGGATTGATAATCCGACGAAATTGCCGTTACAAGAGAAGCTAGATCGTGTAGAAGAGCCTTATGTGAAGGCAACAATTATGGTTCCGAACGATTATGTAGGTTCAGTCATGGAGATTTGTCAGAACAAGCGTGGCGAATACAAGGATATGAAGTATTTTGATGTGCGTCGCGTATCTTTAATATATGAAATACCTTTATCGGAGATTGTGTACGATTTCTTTGATCAGTTGAAGTCAAGTACGAAAGGATATGCATCCTTTGATTATGAGTTAATCGGTTATAGAGCATCGAAATTGGTGAAAATGGATATTCTCTTAAATGGGGAATCCGTAGATGCACTATCTCTGATTGTACATCGCGATAAAGCATATAATCGTGGACGTTTGTTGGTTGAGAAATTAAGGAGCTTAATTCCTCGTCAGATGTTCGAGGTTCCAATTCAAGCTGCTATTGGGCAGAAGATTATTGCCAGAGAAACAATCAGCGCCATGCGCAAAAACGTATTAGCAAAATGTTATGGTGGGGACATCTCGCGTAAACGTAAACTGATCGAGAAACAAAAAGAAGGTAAAAAACGCATGAAACAGGTAGGTAGTGTAGAAGTACCTCAAGAAGCGTTTATGGCTGTTCTGCAAATGGACGAGCCTAATAAAAAATAATAAAACTTCAGGCATCTTGCCTGAAGTTTTCTGCGTAATTAGATGTTTAGGAAGTTCACTTTTCAGTTTTATAAAGTAAGTTTGGAGGGAAAGATTATGAAAATCAATGACGCATCTTTATATATTCATATCCCTTATTGTGTTCAGAAGTGTCAATATTGTGATTTTGCCTCCTACGTAGGAAAAAACAATACGATTAATACTTATATTCATGCTATAGAGAATGAAATAGCTGAGTTCATGCAAGTGATTGACACCGTTTCACTTCGAACGATTTTTATCGGCGGTGGGACACCGACAATATTAAGTGCGCAGCAGTTGGAGCGGTTATTTTCATCAATTCATAAACATTTTCATTTGCACCCGCTCATTGAGTTCACCGTAGAAGCAAATCCTGGTACGATTACCGATGAAAAATTAGAAGTCATGAAACGCTATGCAGTAAACCGAATCAGTATGGGTGTTCAATCCATGCAACAACAGGAATTAAACCTTCTAGGGCGCATACATACTGTTGAGGATGTGTGCGATACAGTGGAACGATTACATTCGTATCAATTGGATAATTGGAATATCGATTTAATGTATGGGATTCCAGGTCAAACGTTAGAAAGCTGGAAAAGCACTTTAGAACAGGCGATAGACTTAGCGCCACAGCACATTTCAACCTATAGCTTAAAAATCGAAGAAGATACGCCATTCTACCATAAATATCATCAAGGGAAGTTACCCTTGCCAGACGAAGACGAAGTAGTTGCTATGTATCAACATGCGATAGATATGCTTCCACAATATAAATTTATGCATTATGAAATCAGCAATTTTGCTAAAGGGAACAATCAATCGCAACACAATTTACAGTATTGGAGAAACCACAATTATATTGGTCTTGGAGTCAGTGCGGCTAGTTATATTTCGAACATTCGATACACGAACCCTGCAACGATAGATCAATATATTGAAAAGTATCAAAATAAGCCTGATTCTAATACATGGATTCAATTATTAAAAAATAAAATAGATACTCAATCCTGTAGTAAAAGTTGTCAAATGGAAGACTTCGTAATGCTGGGATTACGTACTATGGATGGTATTAGCGTATCTGATTTCTGGGAACGATATTTAGTGAAATTTGATAATATTTTTGGGAGTGCGGTGCACAAGCTTATAACAGAAAATCTAATAGAACGCACAAAGTCAGGATATAAACTTACAAATAGAGGGATTTTATTTGCAAATGATGTAATTGAAGCTTTCTTTGAGTAATATAATCGGAATACATGAGATTAGGGTCAGAATTCTCGCGTATTCTTTTTTTTACTTACTCATGATACTGATTTTCATTATATCTATTGACGTGAGAGTAATTATCATATAGATTAACATTAACCACACAGCAATAATGATTATCGATTGCGTGTAGCGATATAATTAGGGGAGGAAATACAGAGAATGAAGAAATCACTAAAAGTTATGGCATTAACGATGCTAACGGCATCACTACTTGTTACAGGATGTGGCAAAACGACAACAACACAAACACCGCCTGTAGAGGAATCTAAGAGTGCTGGAGTAGTAAATCTGTACACAAGTAGACACTACGAATCAGACCGTCAACTATATGATGCATTTACTGAACAAACAGGTATAGTAGTAAATGTTGTGGAAGGTAAAGGAGACGAGTTACTTGAGCGTCTGAAAACGGAAGCGGATCAAACAGAAGCAGATTTATTCTTAACGGCGGATGCTGGTAATATGCATGTTGCAAGTGAAGCTGGTCTATTTCAACCAGTGAATAATGATGTAATTTTTGCAAACATTCCTGATAAATACCGTGCAGATAACAACGAATGGTTTGGTATAGCGAAGAGAGCACGTGTTATTGTATATGCTAAAGACCGTGTAAATCCAGCGGATTTATCCACATACGAAGCTTTAACAGAACCACAATGGAAGGGTAAAGTAGTTGCACGTACATCAACTAACATGTATAACATGTCTCTATTAGCTTCATTTATTGAAGTCAAAGGAGAGCAAGCATCGTTAGATTGGGCTAAAGGGTTAGTGGCGAATTTCGCTAGAGATCCTAAAGGTAATGACCGCGATCAAGCGAAGGCAATCGTTGCTGGAGAAGCAGATGTAACAATCATGAATACGTACTATATTGGTGCAATGTTGAACTCTAAGGATACAGAAGAAGTAAAAGTAGCCGAATCAGTGGGCATTTTCTTCCCGAACCAAGATACGACTGGTACGCATGTGAATATTAGTGGTATCGGAGTAACTAAACACGCTAAAAATGTAGAAAATGCAACTAAATTCATTGAGTTCTTATCAAGTGAGCAAGCTCAACAGCAATTTGCAAGTACTAACCACGAATATCCAGTAAACCCGAAAGTAGAGCCTAGTGATTATATTAAATCATGGGGTACTTTTAAAGAGCAAAATATAGATTTATCTGCACTTGGTAAAAACCAACAACAAGCAATTAAATTATTTGACCAAGCAGGTTGGAAATAGTAAATTCAATAAGAGCCGTATCTCTGAAAAGTGATACGGTTTTTACTCATCAAGGATGTGAAAAAATGATAGCATTGCGAAAGTTAAATCTATGGAAACGATTACGCCATCATCTTAATATCTGGGCTGTTTTAAGTCTAATAAGTATCATTATCATCATAGTACCCAGTCTATTGATTGCGATAGAATTCTTCGCGGAGCCAAATCATAATTGGACCCATATAAAAGAATACCTATTACAGGAGTATATCTATAATTCGATAGTTTTACTTTTGTTTACAGCATTGGCTACAATAGTCATTGGTGTCAGTTTGGCATGGTTGGTTACGATGTATAAATTTCCACTTCGGAACATATTGAAATGGGGACTCATTTTACCTTTGGCAATTCCGCCGTATATAGGCGCTTACACATATCATGGAATCTTCAATTATACTGGTATAGTTCAAGTAAATCTACGTAATACCTTTGAAATAACAGTGAATCAAAGCTACTTTAATATAATGACTATTCCTGGAGCAATCTTTATTTTTACGATTTTCTTATATCCTTATGTATATACCATTACAAGAAGTTTCTATCAATTCCAATCATCTTCATTGATAGAGAACGCCAGACTGCTAGGGAGCAATTCTATAGAGACTTTCTTTAGAATTGGATTGCCGATTTCACGGGTTGCAATTGTTGGCAGTGTAACACTTGTAGTCCTAGAAGTATTAAACGACTACGGTGTAGCAAGCTATTTTGGAATCCAAACGTTTAGTACTGCAATTTTTAGGACTTGGTACGGAATGCAAGACATCGATTCAGCATTGAAACTTGCGGGAGCATTAATGTTGATTGTTATATTGATATTGATTTTGGAGAAATTTTTGCGAGGAAGAAAAAGATATAGCTTTTCATCTACTAAAGTAAGACCAATTCAACCACAGCAATTAAAGGGTTGGAAGGCATTTTTAGTATTTTTCTATTGCTTTGGGGTTTTCGTAATCGCCTGTATAATACCAATCCTACAGCTATTACAATGGGCTTATATTACCTACGAGAAGATATACAGTAATGAGTTCATTAACCTAATCTATCAATCTATTTTAGTTGCTTCCATAGCATCTTCTATCATAGTACTTGGTTCATTGGTTATCGCGAATTATACGAGGTTATATCGAGGGGCGTTAACCAAGATAATATCAAGGGTTACTACGCTTGGATACTCAATACCTGGTGCAGCTATTGCAATTGCTGTGATTACGGTTTTTTTAGCAATTGACCGATATCTGACATCAATCTCAGATATATTGAGTGTGGATCCGATATTTGTATTCCGTACGAGTTTAGTGATGCTAATAGTAGCTTATATTATTCGATTTTTAGCGATTGGATATAACTCCATAGAATCAGGCTTTGAAAAGGTTGGGAATACGTTTACAGAGGCTTCTAGGATGCTTGGATATTCGACGGTAAAAACGTTCTTTAAGATAGATATACCGCTTGTACGTGGAGCAATCTTTAGTGGTTTCATTTTAGTTTTTGTAGACATATTAAAGGAATTACCATTAACATTGTTTTTACAGCCATTTAATTTTGCAACTTTGGCTACCCAAGCATTCAAATATGCCAATGATGAGATGGTTCACGAAGCTGCGTTGGCATCCCTATTAATTATCTTCATCAGCGGAATTAGCATCTACTTCTTCCATAGAATACTAGATAAGGAGCCAAGATAATGTATGTGCAAATAAAACAGGCAACTTTTCAATATGATAATGCAAAAGAAATGACAATTAAAGATTTTTCTCTAGAGATTGCCAAAGGCGAGATTATCTCTATTTTAGGTGATAGTGGCAGTGGAAAAAGCACAATGCTGAGAATTATGGCGGGCTTAGAAGTTCCTACTGGAGGCACAATGCTTGTCAATGGCAAAATTATGTTTAATGATCACCACTTCGTAGCTCCTGAAAACCGCGGGATTGGAATGGTATTTCAGGATTACGCATTGTTCCCTCATATGACGGTAGGTAAGAATATCCAATATGGATTAAGGAAGATAAGTAAAGAGCAAAAGCAACAAAGACTAAATGAAATGCTAGCGCTGGTTAATTTAACAGACTTTAGAGATCGCTATCCCTATGAATTAAGTGGTGGACAGCAACAACGAGTAGCATTAGCCAGGGCATTAGCACCATCTCCATCTTTGTTAATTTTTGATGAGCCTTTTAGTAACCTTGATGCAAAAATACAAGTTCAAATTCGTGATGATTTAAGAAAAATATTAAAGCAAACAGGTATTACATCTATTTTTGTGACTCATGATCAAAAAGATGCGAAGGCTCTTGCTGATCGAATTGTCTTCTTGAATAACGGTATTGTAGAAAGGATTATAACACCCGACAAAATATAGGTTGGGTGTTTTCTTTCAATTTTTTACACCTTATATGTTGACAAAGGTCAATTTTTTTTGTATTTTTTTATTAAAGGTTTAGCACTCATTAGAGGAGAGTGCTAACAGGAGGTATAAAACAATGCTGACAGATCGACAGAAGCTTATATTGAAAACTATCATCGATGATTATGTCCGTTCTGCAGAGCCAGTAGGTTCTCGAATCATAGCAAAAAAGGACAAAATCAATTACAGTTCAGCTACTATTCGTAATGAGATGTCCGACTTAGAAGAACTTGGATATCTTGAACAACCACATACTTCCGCGGGCAGAGTGCCATCACAAAAAGGTTATCGTTTTTATGTAGATTATCTGATTGAGCCTACTACGATGAATCACGTGGAAATTGAGAATGTTCGGGACATACTGTTCAAAAGAAAAGCAGAAGCCGAGGAAGTCATCCGTAACACAGCGAACATTTTAGCCGATCTGACGAACTATACATCCATAGTTTTAGGACCTGAAGTGTTTAAGGCGAAGTTAAGGAGTATACAGCTTATACCTATTAGTCAAGCCTCTTGTGTTGCAATTGTTGTCACGGATACTGGTCATGTCGAGAATAAAGTTGTTGCGATACCACCTGATTTACCAATTTACGAACTAGAAAAATTGACGAAAATCTTAAATGCTAAGCTTCAAGGGGTTCCTCTATATAAGCTTTCCCAATCAATTTATAACGAAGTGTTAGTAGAGTTAAGAAAAAACATGGAACAATTCGAACACGCGATGGAGTTTGTAGAAGGAATTGTTACACAAACCACTCATCAAAAAGATAATCGAGATTTCTTTTTGAGAGGAACCACCCACATTTTAAACCAGCCTGAATTTAAAGATATTGACACTGTAAGGAAATTCTTTAATTTATTTGAACAAAATGGGGTTATTGTTGATTTATTCTCCAATCAAACGAGTTCTATTGAAGTGAAAATTGGTCAGGAGAACCAAGTAGAAGACGCTAAAAATTGCACCATTATTACAGCGAACTATGTGATAAACGGAAAGCCAATTGGATCCATCGGCGTCATAGGTCCTACTAGATTAGATTATCCGAAGCTTATTACCCTCATTGATTATGTGGCAAAGGATTTATCCCAAGCTCTGAATCAATTGAATAAAGAATAAAAGCAGCTCCAAATGTGAATGATGTTAGAGGTTTATTATGTATGAAGACTGGCTAGTAAATGGAGGTTTACGGATGAAACAAAAAAACAATGAAAGTACCAAATCAGAAGAAGTAGTAGAAGTAAGCAATCTAGAAGAAACTTGCGTTCAAGAAGAATGTGAATCATGTGTAGATGGCACACAAGATTTAGATGAAAATCAAAAGAATATTTTACAATTAGAAGAGAAGTTACAGCAGCAAGAAGATCGTTATCTACGTCTTCAAGCAGATTTTGATAACTTCCGCAGAAGAACGCAAAAGGATCAATTACAAGTGATTACACGGGCAAATAAAGAGTTAATACTCTCAATTCTGCCAATCATAGATAATCTGGAACGTGCTATTAGCTCAAGTGAAAGCTTAGATAGCCCGTTTACTAAAGGGGTGGATATGGTTTACAAGCAGTTGCTTGAAGAATTGAAAAAACAAGGCGTCAAGGTTATAGAGGCAGTAGATAAAGAATTTGATCCGCATTTCCATCAGGCAGTAGCTCAAGAGCCTTCGGATAAACCTTCTAACATTGTTTTAGAAGAATATCAGAAAGGTTACATGCTTCATGAGGATGTTCTAAGACCTACAATGGTGAAAGTAAGTCAGTAATATAGTATCGCAAGCATATTTAAAAGAAAGAATAAAAAACTATTGAAACATTAGGAGGAAGAAACTATGAGTAAAGTAATTGGAATAGATTTAGGAACAACGAATTCATGTGTTGCTGTAATGGAAGGTGGAGAAGCAGTAGTTATTGCGAATGCAGAGGGGAATAGAACAACTCCTTCGGTAGTTGCATTTGGAAAAGATGGAGAACGCATTGTTGGGGAAACAGCAAAGCGTCAAGCAATTACAAACCCGAATACGATTCAATCGATTAAAAGATACATGGGTACTGACCATAAAGAAACAATTGATGGAACTGATTACAATCCACAACAGATTTCTGCGATGATTCTTCAAAAGTTAAAGGCGGATGCAGAGGCTTACATAGGAAGTAAAGTAGATAAAGCCGTTATTACTGTACCTGCGTACTTTAATGATGCTCAGAGACAAGCAACAAAAGATGCAGGTAAAATTGCTGGTCTAGAGGTTCTTCGTATTATTAACGAACCAACTGCTGCAGCGTTAGCATATGGATTAGAAAAAAATGATGATCAAGTAATACTAGTCTATGACCTAGGTGGAGGAACTTTCGACGTATCTATCTTAGAGCTTGGTGACGGAGTATTTGAAGTAAAAGCTACCAGCGGAAATAATAAGCTTGGTGGTGACGATTTTGACCAGAAAATCATTGATCATCTTGTCAGTGAGTTCAAGAAAGAAAGTGGAATTGACTTAAGCAAGGATAAAATGGCATTACAAAGACTAAAAGATGCTGCTGAGAAAGCAAAGAAGGAACTTTCAGGTGTTGCTTCTACACAGATTTCTTTGCCATTCATTACAGCGGATGCAACGGGCCCTAAGCACTTAGAGTTGAATTTAACGAGAGCTAAGTTTAATGAGATTACAGCAGATTTAGTAGAAAAGACATTAGAGCCTACAAGAAACGCATTAAGAGATTCAGGTCTTTCTGCTAGCCAAATAGACAAAGTAATCTTAGTTGGGGGTTCTACAAGAATTCCAGCAGTACAAGAAGCGATTAAGAATCTCATTGGTAAGGAACCACACAAAGGTGTAAACCCAGATGAGGTAGTTGCACTTGGTGCTGCTATTCAAGCGGGAGTATTAACAGGGGATGTTAAGGACGTTGTATTACTAGACGTTACACCTCTATCTTTAGGTATTGAGACTCTTGGTGGTGTATTCACAAAGCTTATTGAGAGAAATACGACTATCCCAACAACAAAATCACAAGTATTCTCTACTGCTGCTGATAATCAAACTTCTGTAGATATTCACGTTCTACAAGGGGAAAGAGAAATGGCTGCATACAATAAGACGTTAGGTAGATTCCAATTAACAGATTTACCACCTGCTCCACGTGGAATTCCACAAATCGAAGTATCATTTGATATCGATGCGAATGGTATTGTAAACGTTTCTGCGAAAGACTTAGGAACTGGTAAGATACAGAAAATTACAATCACTTCAAGTGGTGGCTTAACTGACGAAGAAATTGAAAAAATGGTAAAAGAAGCAGAGGCGAACGCAGAAGATGATAAGAAGCGCCGTCAAGAAATCGATTTAAGAAATGAAGCTGATTCAATGGTTTATACGACTGAAAAGACATTGAAAGAGCTTGGAGATAAAGTAGAACAAGAGTCTATTGATAAAGCAAATGCAGCGAAGGATGAATTGAAGAAGGCATTAGAAGGTAATGACTTTGAAGTCATCAAGAAAGCGAAAGAAGATTTAGAGAAGATAGTTCAGGAACTTTCCATGAAGTTGTATGAACAGGCTGCAAAGGCGGCTCAAGAACAACAAGGTGGAGATCAAGCAAGCCAAGCATCTCAAGATGATAATGTCGTAGATGCAGATTACGAAGAAATAAAAGATGACGAAAACAAGAAGTAATTATATAATCTTTAAATGATTATACAAAGCCAAGGTCCCCCCTTGGCTTTGTTGTAATATAGAATTGAGGTGTCCTGATGAGTAAAAGAGACTTTTATGAAATACTAGGCGTTGGAAAAGAAGCTAGTGCTGATGAAATTAAAAAGGCGTATCGTCAACTTGCTAGGAAATTACATCCGGATGTAAATAAAGATGATCCTAATGCAGAAGAAAAATTTAAAGAAACTAAAGAAGCCTATGATGTTTTATCAAATCCAGACAAGAGAGCTCAATATGATCGTTTTGGTCATGCAGGAGCGCAAGGACAAGGTTTTGGTGGTTTTGGCGGGTTTGATGAAGGTGATTTCTCAGGTGGCTTTAGCGATATTTTTGACATGTTTTTCGGAGGTGGAGGCGGTGGTGGTCAAAGGGCAAGTAACAGACCACGTCGTGGATCAGACTTACGATATGATTTAAGCATCACGTTTAAAGAGGCAATGAGTGGTAAAGAAGTTGAGTTGAAGCTTCCGAAACAAGAGAATTGTACAGCTTGTGATGGTACTGGTGCAGCCTCTAAGGATGACATAGAGACATGTAATGTATGTAAAGGCACTGGGCAAGAAGAAACAATGCAAAACACACCATTTGGTAGAATCGTGAATCGTCGTGTGTGTAGTGCGTGTCAAGGTCAAGGGAAACGTATTAAGAAGGTTTGTCCAGAATGTAAGGGACAAGGGAAGATTCGCAAAACTAAAACAATCAAGATTAATATCCCAGCGGGCGTAGATACAGGCGCTAAGATTCGTGTAGCTGGAGAAGGTGAACCAGGAGATAATGGTGGACCACAAGGCGATTTATTTATCTTTATTACTGTAAAACCGCATGAGTTTTTTGAACGTAATGGGGATGATATATATTGTGAAGTACCGATTACTTTTGCTCAAGCTACTTTAGGTGACGAGATAGAAGTGCCAACAATCGAAGGAAAAGTCAGATTAAAAATACCAGAAGGTACACAGACTGGCAAAATGTTCAGAATTAAAGGCAAAGGTGCTCCGAGGCTGAGGGGATATGGCAATGGCGACCAATTCGTGAAAGCTGTTGTAGTTACGCCAACCAATCTAACGCAAAAGCAGAAAGACCTTCTTAAGGAATTTGCCGACATTGGTGGCGACGACACATATAGCCAATCAAAATCCTTTTTTCAACGTGTAAAGGATGCTTTTAAATAACAAATTTTAAATAATTTTAGTAGCGAGAGGTGTAACTGTTGACGAATCTATGGTCAGAAATTTGTATTCATACTAATCATGAAGCAGTAGATGCTATTACCAATCTTCTTCATGAGTTGGGCGCAGGCGGTGTGGTGATTGAAGATTCATTATTATTAAATAAGGATTGGGATACATCCCTTGGAGAAATGTACCATTTGTCTCCAGATGATTTTCCTACAGAAGGAGTAAACGTAAAAGCGTATCTCCCTGTGAATAGTTTTCTTGTTGAGACAATTGAACAAATTCGTGAATCCTTAAATAATTTTAATCAATACGACATCGACATTAGTCCTGGAACTTTGACTGTTGCTGAAATGAACGAGGAAGATTGGGCTTCTTCATGGAAACAGTACTACAAGCCTGTAGCGATTACAGACAGAATCACAATTACACCTTCTTGGGAATCTTATGAAAAAAGAGAAGACGAATTAGTTATTGAGTTAGATCCTGGAATGGCTTTCGGAACTGGCACTCATCCAACTACGAGATTATGTATTACGGCTCTAGAGAAATATATGAAAGTGAATGACTTTGTATATGATGTAGGTTGTGGTTCTGGAGTATTATCTATAGTGGCAGCTAAATTAGGAGCGAGTAATGTGCTTGCCTTTGATTTAGATGAACTGGCAGTTCAAATCACCAAGGCCAATGCGGAAGTTAATCAAGTACAAGATATTGTTCAGGCAAAACAAAATAATTTACTTGATGGTATAGAGAAACCAGCAAACATCATAGTCGCGAATATTATTGCAGAGATTATTGTTCGTTTCGCCCCAGATATACCAAAACTATTAACGAGTGATGGATTCTTTATTGCTTCCGGAATTATATCGTTAAAAGAGCAAGAAGTAGTTGACGCTCTTCAATCAGTAGGCCTAGAGATTATCGAAACTATCTACGAAGGTGATTGGCTGTCCATTGTAGCCAAGCAGAGTAGCGTATAGTTATGCAAAGATATTTCATAGATCCTAGTCAAGTGCAAGGACAGTCGATTGCTATTGAAGGCGACGACGCCAAACATATCGCCAAAGTATTACGTTATCAAATTGGTGATCAAGTGATTTGTTCCGATAATACTGGAAACAATTATATATGTGAGATATCTAGAATTGATGCGAAGACGATACATCTTCGCATTATTTCTAGTCATTTACCGTGTAATGAACCAGAAATATTTGTCACCTTGTACCAAGGAATGACGAAAGCTGATAAAATGGAATGGATTATTCAAAAAGGCACGGAAATTGGCGTTTCGGCATTCGTGCCCGTAGAAATGAAACGTTCGATTGCAAAATGGGAATCTGATAGGGAATCCAAGAAGATAGACAGATGGCGAAAAATTGCCAAGGAAGCAGCGGAGCAAGCGCATCGTAGTAAGATACCAGATGTGCAAGCACCGATTCGATTCAAGGAGTTATTAAAACTATCGACTGCCGATTCATCCACATTAACACTACTTGCATATGAGAAAAGTGAGCATAATCAAGGTTTGCTTTCTTTATTAAAAGAATATCCAGAAGTGAAGAAGATTGCATTGATTGTTGGCCCAGAAGGCGGCATCAGTGAAGAAGAATTACAAGAAGCCTTACAATGTGGAATCCAAGCTATTAATTTAGGACCGCGTGTTTTAAGGACTGAAACTGCAGGTATGGTAGCTGCTTCAGGTATCTTGTTTTTTCATCAAGAATTAGGAGAGAAGTAAAGATGAAAGTTGCTTTCCATACATTAGGTTGCAAAGTAAATCAATACGAAACGGCAGCCATTGAACAGATTTTTACAGATGCCAGCTATGAAATCATTGATTTTAAAGAGACTGCGGATGTATATGTTATTAACACTTGTACGGTAACGAATTTAGGACAGCGAAAATCTAGACAAATGATACGTCGGGCGATTCAAAATAATCCGAACGCGATTATTGTGGTCACTGGTTGTTATGCGCAAACAGCACCTGGAGAGGTGTTAGAGATTTTTGGAGTGGATTTGGTAATAGGCACACAAGACAGACAAAACATCTTACAATACGTAAATCAGCTATTAGAAGAACGGAAACCTATTAATGCTGTTTCTGATATTATGCAGCAAAAAGATTTTGAAGATATCAGTGCTCCTTTTTTTGGTGAGCGAACTAGAGCTACACTCAAAATTCAAGAAGGATGTACGGAATTTTGTTCTTACTGCATAATACCGTATGCGAGGGGATCAATACGCAGTCGTAAACTTTCTAGTATTATTGAGCAGGCAGAATTAATAGTTCGACAAGGATACAAAGAAATTGTGCTAGCAGGAATACATTTAGGCGCCTACGGTAAAGATCAAGAGGATATACAACTGACAGATGTATTACAAGCACTTAAGGATGTTCAGGGACTTGAGAGAATCCGAATTAGCTCAATTGAAGCCACTGAAGTCGACGACCGTCTTTTAGAAATTATGAGTAGCTCTGACAAGTTTTGCAGGCATCTTCATTTACCCCTACAAGCGGCTACTAATGAAATCCTTGGCAAAATGAATCGAAAATACTCCGTAGAGCAATATGCTAATATTGTAGCAAACATTCGAAAACGCATACCAGAAATTGCAATCACAACCGATATCATCGTCGGTTTCCCAGGTGAGACAGAAGAATTATTTGATGAAGGTATACAATGGGTAGAGAAAATTTCATTTTCTGACATGCATATCTTTAAATATTCCAAGCGAACAGGAACGCCAGCTGCGGAAATGGAGAACCAGGTACTTAATACTGATAAAGAGAAACGTAGTCAAAGATTGAATCAGCTTGCGAAACAAATGAAACATGAATACAATCAAAAATTTCTTGGCAAATCGCTTCCTGTGATTATTGAACAACCATGGGGTCAAAGGCAAAACGAAGCATTACAATTGTTTGAAGGGTATTCCGATAATTATATAAAAATCGTAGTAGAGGCGACCCCGCAAGAGATTGGTACAATGGTGTCTGTAAAAGTTGACGATATTGGTACAGAGTACTGTTTTGGTAAGATAGAGAAATAGGAAGTAGGAAGAATTTATGAATCAGTCAGCGATTACAAATTATATAGACCATACGAAATTACATCCAACGACTTCTAGGGAAGATGTCATTCAACTATGCAAGGAAGCGATTGACCACAACTTTGCTGCGGTCTGTATTAATCCTTGCTTTGTCTCACTAGCGGCTAAAGAGCTAGGCCAGAGTATTGTTAAAGTGTGTACGGTTGTTGGGTTTCCTTTAGGGGCTAATACCTCGGAAGCCAAAGCATACGAGACTGAATTAGCAGTACAACAAGGTGCAACCGAAATTGATATGGTGATCAATATTGATGCATTAAAACAAAATGATTATGAATATGTAAAAAAAGACATACAAGCTGTAGTAGAGGCTTCGAGAGACCATGCGATAGTGAAAGTCATCATTGAAACCTGTTATTTATCAAATGAAGAGATTGTTAAAGCCTGTGAATTAGCTTTAGAAGCTAAAGCGCATTATGTGAAGACTTCTACAGGTTTCGGTAGCGCAGGGGCTAAAGTAGAAGATATAGAGCTAATGAGACACACTGTTGGAGACTTAATGGGTGTTAAGGCTTCTGGAGGTATTAAAGATTTAAATACTGCATTAGCAATGATTAGAGCTGGTGCAAGCAGAATTGGCACTAGTTCTGGAATTATCATAAGTACAACACATAACTAAATACTATAACCTTAAGGCGAATCATGGTCTTAAGGTTTTTTTTATTAAAATATTTTAATAACAATTAAATAGGCATTTAATTTGCATCATTCTCTTGTTAGGAATTAGAAGCATTGACTGATGAACAATTAAGCAATATTATATACATATAGGGGT
This sequence comes from Desulfuribacillus stibiiarsenatis, assembly GCF_001742305.1. Taxonomy (NCBI): domain Bacteria; kingdom Bacillati; phylum Bacillota; class Desulfuribacillia; order Desulfuribacillales; family Desulfuribacillaceae; genus Desulfuribacillus; species Desulfuribacillus stibiiarsenatis. Next base: position 27,200 of record NZ_MJAT01000006.1, read on the forward strand.
ATAAGTATAATTAAAAAGGAGAGATAAAAATTGAATGCTAAAGTAAATAGAAGGACATTTCTCGATCGTTCTATAAAGGCGGTAGGTATTACATCAATTGCGATTGCGGGGTTGCCAAAAAATATAGAAGCATCAACTACCCATCAAGGAAAACAATATGGAACAATGATTGATTTAACGCTTTGTGATGGTTGCCCACATCTGGATACACCGGCATGTGTAGCTTCTTGTCGAGATAAAAATAGCGAACATTATCCAAATCCTGTAAAGGATATACCGAACTATTGGCCAAGAAAGAATCATGAGGATTGGTCAGGTAAAAAGGATCTAACATCTCGTTTAACACCTTACAATTGGACGTATGTGCAGAAAGTAATAGTAGAAGATCAGGGAAACCAACACGAACTATTTATCCAGCGTCGTTGTATGCATTGTGATAACCCAGCATGTGCAAATTTGTGTCCTTTTGGTGTTCATAATAAAACTCCAGAAGGAGCAGTAGTAATTGATCGGGATTACTGTATGGGTGGTGCGAAATGTCGTGATGTTTGTCCATGGGGAATTCCTCAGCGTCAAGCAGGGGTTGGTTTATATATGAAGATCCTACCTGATTATGCTGGTGGTGGTGTGATGTACAAATGCGATTTTTGTCACGATTTATTAAAAGAAGGAAAGCTCCCAGCATGTCAAAATGCATGTCCTAAAAATGCAATTAAAGTTGGAGAAAAAGAGGAAATGCTAATGGCTGCTAAATCTAGAGTCCAAGAAATTCATGGCTATCTTTATGGGGAGCATGAAAATGGCGGAACCTCAACCTATTATGTATCTCCCGTCTCATTTGATAAAATCAACCATGCCTTGATTGAACAGAACGTAGTTGATGGCAAGCTTGGTGCGCCACATATGGAACCAGAAGTGAAGAATATGTTAGATACCACTAAGGGGTATGCAACTAGCGTGCTTGTCGCACCAATAGCAGGGATATTCGCTGCAGGAGTATTAGCCCATAAAACTATGAAAGGTGGAAATGACAATGAACAATAAAATCCTTCGTCATAGTAATGCTGTTAGAGTCATTCATTGGTTAACGGCAATATCCATCTTTCTTTTGATTTTCTCAGGAATCGGGCAAATGCCAATGTATAAGCGATATATGCTCAGTGAAGTAATCGGTATGGGTTGGACAGCTGACTATCAGGTCACTCTCGTTATTCATTATATTGCCTCTGTAATTCTAGTAACTGCAGTAGCATTTCATCTCTACTATCATTTTTTGCGCAAGGAATTCAACTTGATTCCAAAGCGTGGAGATATAAGGGAGTCAATACAAATTATTAAAGCAATGTTTGGCAAAGGTGAAGAACCGCCATCTGAGAAATATCTTGCAGAACAACGCATTGCATACTTATATATTGCTTTTAGTGTTGGTTTGCTAATTATAACTGGTTTTGTGAAAGTGATTAAGAATTTTGCGTTTTTCTCAATTTCCGAAACTACCATGATTGTCATTACATTACTGCATAACATAGGAATGGTGTTGATTATGATAGGCATCATTGCGCATGTTGCTGCATTTGCGATTAAGGCAAATCGACCGTTAGTCAAAACAATGTTCACTGGATATGTGGATGAAGATTATGTAAAACATAGACATAGTCTCTGGTATCAACAAATGAACTCTAAACAGGATGATAAAGACCAACAGTCTATCTCCAGTTAAGGCGTTCTAACCAACGTAGATTGTGATGAATCATAGGATAGAAAATTGCGATTGTTAGTAGATTAAATAATACTTGAGAATGGGCAATTTGCTGACTTGGGCTCGAAGAAATAAGTGTGATAATGTCCGTAATAATAGCTACACAAGGTAATAATAGTACAACACTCAGAAAATTTACGAGAATATGATAAGCCATTATTTTCTTTGCATGGACAGAGGCACCTATGGCAGCGATGATTGCTGTCATACAGGTGCCTATATTACTTCCGTAGACAATCAAGATACCAGATAGTAAAGTTATCACATTTGATTCAACTAACGACATAGCAAACGCAGTGGCGGCTGTACTACTTTGTACAATCGCTGTAAATATAATTCCAAACATTAACGCATAAACACTATTGGAAGAATTGTGGAAAGGGACAACTAGCCAATCAAAATTGGTTATGACGGACGCATTCTGCTTCATGAAATAAAAACCTATAAATATGAGCGCGAGCCCAAAAGTTACAGTACCAAGAAGTCTATATCTAGGGATAACAAAACTACAGCATGTAAAAAGCAAACATATAAGAATCCAAGTGGTATCAGTCATTGCAATTAGTTCCAGAGTGAGGGTAGTACCAAGATTAGCACCTAATACTATCGCAATTCCATTGGCTAGAGGAAGTACACCAATGCTTACGAAATTGATGATTAACACGAGAACAACACTACTACTTTGCAAGATGGCTGTTAATAGGACCCCTAACATTAAGCCTTTGATTGGTGAATTTGAAAGCTTTGATAATAGATTTTTAGTATGGCTATGTAAAAGTAAGCACAGAGCCCATCGCATAACGAAAAGCCCACATAAGAAACAAGTCAAACCGACAAAAAGTAATATGATTCCTGCGAACATACTTGACATTTGGACACTCCTAAATTGTTATTAATGGTATTTTTTTTTTGAATATGGTACTATTACATTTAAAGCTTTATGTGAAAAGAGGTGTACAAATGTCTACGGATTGTATTTTTTGCAAGATTATAGAGGGGCAAATACCAAGTAAAAAAGTGTATGAGGATGATATGGTATACGCTTTTCATGACATATCTCCAGCTGCTCCTGTACATATTCTGTTGATTCCTAAGAAACATATAAGCTCTGCAATGGAACTAGAGCTTGCAGATATGGAATATGTAAAGCAAATTCATCTAGCTGCACAGAAAATAGCTAAGCAATTAGGAATTGATGAGAAAGGCTTTAGAATCGTAAATAATTGCGGTAAAGATGGTGGTCAGACAGTTTCCCATCTTCATTATCACCTTTTAGGAGGACGTAATTTAAATTGGCCTCCAGGTTAATCTTGACCTGAAATCTCATGTATAATATAATGACTTTTGATGGGCTATGTTTTTGTTACAGTCATTGGAGGGAGGGAAAGTATATGTCAGAAGTAAATGTACGTAAAAATGAAACATTAGATAGTGCACTTCGAAGATTTAAACGCTCTTGCTCTAAAGACGGGGTAATCGCTGAATTGAAAAAGCGTAAGCATTACGAAAAGCCGAGTGTAAAACGTAAAAAGAAATCTGAAGCTGCTCGTAAGCGCAAATTCTAGGGGGTATCGAATTGAGTCTAAAAGAAAGACTTAGTGATGATATGAAACTTGCTATGAAAGAAAAAAACAAGTTTCGTCTCTCTGTAATTCGCATGGTTCGTTCAGCTATTCAAAACGTTGAGATTGACAAGAAGGCTGAATTATCGGATGACGAAGTGCTTGTAGTTCTTAATCGCGAAATTAAGCAACGCAAAGATTCCCTCCATGAGTTTACTAAAGCCAATCGAGAAGATTTAGCAACAAAAGCAGCACAGGAAATAGATATTTTAATGGAATATATGCCAAAACAGCTCACTGAACAAGAACTTGAGCTTATAGTACAAGAGGCTGTTTCAGAAACTGGCGCTACATCAAAAAAAGATATGGGCAAAGTCATGCAATATCTTTTAAATAAAGTTCAAGGACGTGCTGATGGTAAACTTGTCAATCAGATCGTTCAGAAGCACTTAAATTAAAATCAAAAGTGGCCGGAAGGCCACTTTTTTGATTGCTTTATTTCTTAATGTTTAGTTAATTTGATTTTATATAAAAATTAGTGGTAGAATTTAGTTACTATGTAGGAAGGGAGGGAAACTTCTGAAACGAAAATATACAACGAGAAGAATTACATTACTGATAACCTTATGCTTATTATTTACTTCTTTATGTATTTCTAGTGTAGCCGGAGAATCTGGGAAAGATATTATTTATGTCATTCCAATGGAGAGTTCCATCGAAAAGGGACTTAGCGTCTACTTGAAGCGTGCATTAGATGATGCAGTGCAACAAGGTGCTTCAGTAGTCGTTATCGAAATGAACACCCTAGGTGGCAGCGTTGACGCAGCATTAGAAATTGGAAGAGATTTACGATCCTATCAAATTCCAATTATTACATATGTCACGGGAACGGCTACTTCGGCGGGAGCTTACATTGCTCTCAATACTCCGATGATTGCAATGTCACCTGGAAGTTCTATCGGTGCGGCTGAACCGCGTATTATTACAGGGCAAGAAACAGACCCTAAGTACGTTGCATTTTGGCGCTCAGAGATGGAGGCTGCTGCAGATGCCTTTGGAAGAGACCCGCAGATTGCTGCGGCAATGGCTGATCGCTCCATTGCCATCGATGGAATCATTAAAGAGGGAGAAATTCTTTCTTTATCTGCACAACGCGCGACAGAAATGGGTATATCAGATGGAGTGTTTGCGAACCGTAATCTAATGCTTGAGCATTATGGATATGAAGGTGTGACCATTCATAGTGAGATTACGATTGCTGAACGGTTAGCGCGATTTATTACCCAACCTTATGCCATTCCTATCTTATTAACAATAGCGTTTGTGGGAATCGCAATAGAGTTTTTAGTCCCTGGATTTGGTCTGCCGGGCTTAGTAGGGATATCCGCTCTGTTATTGTTCTTTTTCGGACATATTGTTGCAGGATTTGCAGGGTATGAAGTATTAATATTATTTGTCATAGGTGTCATTTTACTAAGTATAGAATTTTTTGCTCCGGGGTTTGGCATCTTTGGAATTTCGGGTGTTGGGGCAATTATCGCTGCCATAATAATCGCGGCCCATGATACAACTCTGGGAATCACATCATTATTTATTGCATTTGCGATTACTATTGTTATTAGTGTTATTTTAGTTCGTTTCTTTGGCTACCGCGGAGTATGGAATAAGATAATTCTAAGTGAAACCCAACAAAACGAAAGTGGCTATATTGCTCATCAAAATAGTAATCAACTGTTAGGTCAGACTGGGCTTGCTGTTACGCCTTTACGCCCAGCAGGGACGATGGAAATAGGCGACACAAGAATTGATGTAATCAGCCAAGGGAGTTTCATAGACCGTGGCAAGACAGTAAAAATTGTCAAGATTGAAGGAACAAGGGTGATTGTAAGAGAAATACAAGATTAAAATTAATATTAAATACAAGATTAAACGTAAAGGGGTGTTGAAATTTGGATCCAGCAGTAATCACGATGTTAATTTTTATATTTCTATTTATCATTGGGGTGTATGTTCTACTAACGATTATTCCGGTAATGCTATGGATTTCCGCTTGGGCTTCAGGCGTGCGCGTTGGGATTATGACATTAGTTGGTATGAGACTGAGACGTGTTACTCCAGCTCGTATTGTAAATCCACTGATTAAAGCAACAAAAGCTGGTATCGCATTAGATACGAATATGTTAGAAGGTCACTATTTAGCGGGTGGTAACGTTGACCGCGTAGTGAACGCATTGATTGCAGCTCAACGAGCTGATATTCCACTGCCGTTTGAAAGAGCTGCAGCTATTGATTTAGCTGGAAGAAATGTACTGGAAGCTGTACAGATGAGTGTTAACCCGAAGGTAATAGAGACGCCTGTAGTATCAGCTGTTGCTGCAGATGGGATTGAAGTGAGAGTAAGGGCAAGAATTACTGTGCGTGCTAACATTGATAGACTTGTCGGTGGTGCTGGCGAAGAGACAATCATAGCACGTGTTGGTGAAGGGATTGTAACGACAGTTGGTTCAGCGAAGAATCATAAAGAAGTGTTGGAGAATCCAGACAATATCTCAAGCACTGTACTCAATCGAGGATTAGATGCAGGAACTGCCTTTGAGATTCTATCGATTGATATAGCGGACGTAGATGTAGGCAAGAACATCGGTGCAATGCTACAAACAGACCAAGCGGAAGCAGATAAGAAAATTGCTCAGGCAAAGGCTGAAGAGCGTAGGGCTATGGCTGTAGCGAGAGAGCAGGAGATGACTGCTTTTGTCGAGGAAATGCGTGCGAAGGTTGTGGAAGCAGAGGCGGAGGTGCCAAAGGCAATGGCGGAAGCTCTACGAGCAGGCAAACTAGGAGTTATGGATTACATGAACATCCAAAATATATTAGCGGATACTGATATGCGCCAAAGCTTAGCGAAAACGGATACAGTTAAACGAGATAGCATTTCTGATAAAAAATAGGTGCGAATATGGAAGGTATAATTGTTCTAATCGTCCTTTTCAGTATTGTTCAGAAAATTGCAGAGAAACTTAAAGAATATCGTGAGAATAAAACAGGAGAACAAATCCGCAGGAATCCTGTTGAGGATATTGCATATGATCATGAGCAAGCTAGACAGGGTCAACATACGAAGAGTGATAATAACACTTCGTATAATCCATACGATCCGTTTAGTAACTGGGAAGAAATATTATTCCCACAACAACAACAAGAGACAACTCAAAATTCTATAGATTTACAGTACGTTGAACCAGTGAAAATCACGAGACCTAAGAAAAAAGAAGCTAGAGAAGTACCGATATTAGAAATTCATCGTGAGACTCCCAATGTTAATGACCGAAAGAAGAAACTGATGATGGACCAAGAATCACTCCGACAAGGAGTTCTATGGTCAGAAATTTTAGGATCTCCTAAAAGTAATCCAGCTTGGCGTCAGCGATATAATTTACAAAGAAGCAAGCAGAGAGGGTAACTTCTCTGGTTGTTTTTTTATTTATGCATGTCAACTTTTCAATACTTTTCAACATAATGAACGTAACGATTGCATAAAGTGTAAAGATGAAATTAGCCTCCACAGGGGGAAAACCTATGATAAAAAAGAAGAGACAAAGAACAAATGTAAAAGGCATTCAATACAAACTGAAAAATCAAATAGCAAACGCATTAGACCTACCTAAGGATTTGATTTTTGATTTACCTAGGGTCACGTTGATTGGGAATATGCAATTGTATATTGAGAATCATATTGGGCTCTTAGAATTCGGACAGAACAAAATTCGATTAAATACAAAACAAGGTGAGATCATTGTGCATGGTAATGACTTAGTCATTCGGGGAGTTATGACGAAAGAAATTTTCATAGAAGGTGTAATTGTAGAGATTAAGTGGAAATCGAATGATGGTAATACGGAGGGAGATTTATGATTGCGAACTGGCTTAGAAACACCTTTTATGGAGCTATAAAGGTAGAAGTTACAGGGAAATTATTATCTGTACTATTAAATCAATTAAATCGATCAGGGATTCCTTTGCTAAATGTAAAGCGTAAGTCCGTAGAGTCCATCACCTTTATTATTAATATCCAACATTTTGAAACCTTGCGAACGATGGTCAAAAATACAGAATCAAAAATTAAGATTGTAAGAAAAATTGGTATCCCATTTTATAATTGGAGATTAAAAAGAAGGTACATGTTCACATTTGGATTTGTATTTTTTTTACTTTTTATTTGGACAATGTCTAACGTATTATGGGATATTGAAATTGTTGGGAATAATGGGAAGAGCTTACCCTATGAAAATGAAAAAATAATTCGCGAAGAGTTGGAAAACACAGGCATACGACCTGGTGTATGGAAGGGTAAGCTAGCTGAAAAAGATATGATTCAAAGTTACATGCGCGAAACGTTACAAGATCGATATGTATGGATAGGCATGGAAATTCGCGGTACTAAGATGCTGATAATAGCTGTACCGTTTGCTAAGCCACCTTTACAAGAAAAACTAGCACCATCGAATATCGTTGCAACGAAGCAAGCTGTAATACGGAATATATTAGTGCATGATGGTGTTGCAATGGTGAAAGCAGGAAAGAAAGTTGTTCCAGGTGAGGTACTAATATCCGGTATTGTAGGAGCAGGAAAAATTATCCCGGCAAAGGGTGTCGTAGAAGGTATTGTTTGGTATACTGTAGAAGTAAATGTCCCACTGCAACGAGAAGTAGAGACATACACTGGGGAGTCAAAGAAGAAATATAGGCTTGTTTTGGGAAACCGAGAGCTTCCATTGTACTTGCCAAGTAGTTTAGAAGTATTGCAAGCAGGTCATGATCTTAAAACGGTTATAAGAGCATTAAGTTGGAGATCCTTGCAATTTCCAATCCAATTACATGTGGATACGTATTTTGAGACAAAAACACAGATAATAAAACTAGATGAACAAGAAGCTAAGAATACAGCTCTGGCCAAGGCTAGTCAAAAAATTAAAGAACAAACAGATTATCTAGAAGTTGTGTCAGAAACAATAATGAAATACAATATGGATAGTGAACAAGTATATCTTAAATTGTTAGCGGAAGTCGTTGAAGATATTACAGCTAGAAAAACTATCACTGAACAGGACATTCTTGAGCATTTTCCAAAACCTGACTAAGGAGTGAAAGATTTTTTGAGTGAACATATTACGCTAAAAATCGAATTAGGTAACATAGATGAGACCAATAGCCTCTTTGGGCCAAATGATCAATTTTTAAAGGAAATTGAGAAACATTTTCCTGTGAAAATTGTTACTCGTGGTGGCGTCATTTCAATTATTGGGGAACCCGATGTAGCAAAGAAAGTACAAAGTGTAATATTAGACTTACAAGAATTAATTGCATCTAAGCATGAAGTGCAAATTCGCGATGTAATTTATACCATCCAAATGCAGAATCAAAATCAAGATGATCCTCAAAAAACAAACATTGCACAGATTTTAAATGAAGAGATTGCGAAAACCCTTAAAGGTCGAGCAATCAAAGTGAAAACTGTTGGGCAAAAGGAATATATTCAACAAATCAAATCGAAAGATATCGTGTTTGGTGTGGGTCCGGCCGGAAGTGGAAAGACTTTTCTTGCTGTAGTAATGGCAGTAAATGCACTGAAAAACAATGAAGTAAAGAAAATTATCCTAACAAGACCTGCCGTTGAAGCTGGGGAACAATTAGGTTTTCTACCAGGTGATTTACAAGAAAAGGTTGATCCTTATTTACGTCCGTTATACGATGCTTTGACTGAAATGCTTGGTTTAGAGACTATGCAGAAGTTTATCGAAAGAGGTACCATTGAGATTGCACCGCTTGCGTTTATGCGTGGACGAACGCTAAATGACTCTTTCGTCATATTGGACGAAGCGCAGAATTCAACAATTGAGCAAATGAAAATGTTTTTAACAAGATTGGGATTCGGTTCGAAAATGGTTGTCACGGGAGACGTTACACAGATAGACTTACCAAAAGGTAAAACATCTGGATTAAACCATGCAGTGAAAACCCTTCAACACATTCCAGACATTGGCTTCACATTCCTAAAAGAAGTAGACATAGTAAGACATCAACTTGTTCAAAAGATTGTAAAAGCATATGAGGCACCTCCAGAGACTTAGATATGAGAGGATGAACACTTGGGATGGGGAATTTACTCTTACGAACTTGGAAACATAACGTTCAAAAGTACAAGCTTCAAGAGAACATCTACGTGCGTTATTTTTTATGCGCACTTTTAGTGGTTGTTCTCTTTTTTATATTGCTTAGTGGAACATCAACGGTGTATTATGACCTGAAAGTTAACGATAGAAGCCCAGAAGACATAATTGCGAATCGTACATCAGTCGATGTAGTTGCTACAGAAAATGCTAAGAAAGATGCTCGAGAAGCAGTAGATGACATCTACCGCTTAGATCATACTATACTTGAGAAAGTGCGAATCGATATCGATCAATTGTTTTTTGATGTAAAAAGACTTGCAGGCGAAGATATCAGTCAGACGGTCAAAATTAATTCTCTTCAAGAGCGAAGTGAAGTAAACTTACCTGAGGAAGTGTATTATAAATTATTATTGACTGAAATAGAAATTCTTGAACAGATTCGCACACATGTACGAAATATTACGATTCACGTGATGGAGAACGGTATTACACAAAATGAATTGAAAAATGCTAGAGCTTTAGCAGATGATTTAATCATTGGCTTAGACGCTAGCAAAGATGAACGTTTTATCATCCGCGAAATTGTCCAGAATTCAATTACTGCTAATATGTTCTTTGATGAAAGGGCTACCATAGAAAAAAGGCTGAAACAGGAAGAGCTAGTATCCGATTTGATGATTCCTAAAAACACGTTAATCGTGAGGAAAGGGGATATCATCACAGATGATATTTATTCAAGGCTCAATTCTCTAAATCTTTTAGAAGAGCGTCTAAAATATGTAGATTGGGCAGGTATATTCATTTTATCGATGTTGACATTGCTTGGTTTAATTATGTATTTGAAGGCATACAAACCTGAAATCCTTCAAGATAATTATATACTAGCTCTATTGATATTAATCTGGATAATGACCTTAGTAGTCATCAAATGTATTCATTTTACTGTTGGAGTCATTGATTACTCTTCCGTCGGATATTTGGTGCCAGTTGCTATGAGTACTATGCTCATTACAATATTAATTAGTTCGCGCGTTGCCGTTTTTTCGACTGTTATGTTCAGTATTTTTGTGAGTTTTGTGTTTCAGCCAGATCAAGCAGCTTTATTCGATTATAGATTCGGTGTTGTGAGTTTAGTCTCAGGTTTTACAGGTGTATTTAGTGTTTCGAAGATGACACATCGTTCCGCGATTATGAGAGCAGGAGTTATTATTGCAGTTACTAACGTGATTGCGATATCTTCACTGCACTTACTAACGGTTGACTTTGTACCACCGGTATTAAGTTTGAATTTGCTGTTTGGAGTTATTAATGGCTTATTATCATCTGTATTAACAATAGGTATATTACCATTTTTAGAGAGTACGTTTGGCATCTTATCTTCTGTAAGGTTATTGGAATTATCAAATCCTAATCATCCATTACTACGGAAGCTACTTGTGGAAGCCCCTGGAACCTATCATCACAGTGTGATAGTTGGCAATCTAGCAGAGGCAGCAGCTGAAGCAGTGGATGGAGATCCATTACTCGCAAGAGTAGGTGCTTACTACCATGATATTGGAAAAACGAAACGCCCGTATATGTTTATTGAAAACCAAATTAACAAAGAAAATCCTCATGATAAAATAGCACCGAGCTTAAGTACGTTAATTATTACATCACATCCTAAGGATGGATTGGAACTAGCGGAAGCTCATAACTTGCCGAAAAAAATATGTGAGATCATATACCAGCATCATGGCACAAGTATGTTGAATTTCTTCTATAACAAAGCGAAAGAAAGTGAGAAAAGCGAAGCAAATGCTGCGGATTTTCGTTATCAATGTAAGAAGCCACAGTCTAAGGAAGCTGCGATTGTGATGGTCGCCGATGCTGTGGAGGCAGCGGTTCGCGCAATGTCCAAGCCTACACCAGTAAGAATCGAAAGTATGATTCGTAAAATAATGAAAGAAAAATTAGAAGATGGGCAATTTGATGAATGTGATTTAACATTCAAGGATTTAGATAAGATGGTATATTCGTTCTTGCATGTATTAAATGGTATATTTCATGCTCGTATAGAATATCCAACGGAAGATAAGGAGTTACCAACGAAATTAGAATCGCAAAAGGAGAGCTTTGTTCATGGCCTTTGAGTTTGAGTGGATTAACGAACATCCTACGAAAGAAGTATCGATAGAATTGCAAGATCAACTAGCTCGTTGCATATCGGCATTAAGTGATAAATTTGAAGATAATACAGGTGAATTCAGTATTATGATTGTCGATGAGCAACGTATTCATGAAATGAATCTGGAGTATCGAGGAAAGGACCAACCAACGGACGTAATATCTTTCGCTCTTAATGATAATATTGAAGAGACTGGTGAGGACGAGCAGTTGGCATATTACCTAGGCGATGTAGTGATATGCCTCGACATTGCAGAAAAGCAAGCGCACGAATATGGTCATTCTTTACATCGTGAATTGTGTTTTTTGGCGGTTCACGGCTTACTACATCTTCTTGGATATGACCATGAGACGGAGGTAGAGGAAAAGGAAATGTTTGATTTGCAAGAAGAAGTTTTACAGGAGCAAGGGTTATGAGAAAACAAGAATTAATCCAGGCTGCTCTAGAGGCAATGGAAAAAGCATATGCTCCATATAGTAAATTTTCGGTGGGAGCGGCAATTTTAACTGCGAAAGGCAATATTTACAAAGGGTGTAATATCGAGAATGCGTCCTATGGATTAACGAATTGTGCTGAAAGAACGGCTATATTTAAAGCGGTGTCTGAAGGTGAGCGTGAGGTCGTGGCGGTATCGGTTGCTGGAGCCACTGAAGAACCAATATCACCTTGTGGAGCATGTCGGCAGGTTTTGGTAGAGTTTTGCAAACCAGAGACTCCAGTATATTTGACGAATGTTAAAGGAGATGTTTTAGAAACTACGGTTGCAGGATTGTTACCTTATGCTTTTAAGTTATAGTGCCATTGTTTTTTGACATTTTTCACTTCATTTATTATAGTAGGTATGTATTCAATGCAAGGCAACGAAAGAAAAATTATGCTAAACGAGGTTTGGTTTAAAGGAGAAAGAACATTGGTAAATAAGAATTTTAAATCTGGTTTTGTTTCTATTGTTGGTCGCCCGAATGTTGGTAAATCGACATTACTCAATAAAGTTATGGGCCAAAAGATTGCAATCATGTCTAATAAGCCACAAACAACAAGAAATAAGATCCAAGGGATTTTAACAGAAGAATCGTTCCAAGCTATCTTTATTGATACACCTGGGATTCATAAACCAAAGCACAAGCTCGGTGAATATATGAACCAACAGGCGACGAGTACTTTAAGGGAAGTAGATGCCATATTGTTTTTGGTGGAAGTGGATCAAGAGCCAGGAACAGGCGATATCTTCATAGCTAATTTATTGAAAGACCTGAAGACACCTATAATTCTTGTATTAAATAAGATGGATTTAATCTCGAAAGAGATGCTGCTTGTCAGAATTGGACAGTACAAGGATATCGTAAACGCGATAGCATTCATCCCAATCTCTGCGATTAAGGGAGAAAATACAGAAGTTTTATTAGATGAAATCAAAAAACTACTTCCTGATGGCCCTATGTTCTTTTCGGCAGATCAAGTGACAGATCATCCAGAACGGTTTATTATTGCTGAGCTGGTTAGAGAGAAGGTTCTGCACCTCACCCATGAGGAAATTCCTCACTCCATAGCAGTAGTTGTTGAGCACATTGCTGAGCGCGAAGGTACAGACACACTATTTATTTCTGCTGTTATCTATACAGAGCGTCCTTCGCAGAAGGGAATACTCATTGGCAAACAAGGATTGCTCTTGAAGGAAATAGGAAAACGAGCGCGTGGCGATATCGAACGTCTATTGGGATCAAAGGTATACTTAGATTTATGGGTTAAGGTAAAAAAAGACTGGAGAAATCATGCGATAGAATTAAGAAATTTTGGATTCCAAAACGAATAGCATATTATACCCACCAAATATTGTACAACATGAAAAAACGAAAGTAAGAGAAACTAACATTACAATCAAGAATTACATTACATTATGTAAGAAAGGTTTGATTAACTAATGAAAAACTTTTCTTGGAATTACTTCTCGTTGTCAGGTCAAGTGGAAAGCTATTTATTGTATAAAGGGTTAGAAGGTACGAATGGTGTTGAACAGACACTGGATTCTAATCTAGAAAAGGATAATGTTGATGATATTTAATGCCGAAGGTCTTGTTTTAAAGGGAATTGATTATGGGGAATCCCATAAAATCGTTCACATTTTAAGTCCTTCATTAGGGAAATTTTCTGCTATCGCTCTTGGAGCGAAAAAGACTAAAAGCAAGTTTAGCGCAACTACCCAACCTTTAATGTTGGGTTCTTTTGTGTTATTTAGAAAAGGCGATTCATTAGCGAGTCTGAATCAGAGTGAAATCATACAGTCATATCCAAAATTACGTAACGATTTATTACTCTCTACATATGCCATGTATATATTAGATGTAACGGAGCGAGTGCAAGAAGAAAACGAACCAGCTTTTGAGCTTTTTCAGATGCTTACCAGTATATTGAACAAGATGGAAGAAGGTTATGACGCAGAAATTTTAGTCAGGATTTTTGAAATTAAGTTATTTGCACTTAAAGGCTATCGTCCATGTGTTGACCAATGTCTCCATTGTAACGCAGTTGAAGAAGGATACGCGTATCGATTTAGTGTTCGCTTGGGAGGTTTTTTGTGTCCAAGATGCACTCAACAAGATCCCAAAGCGATGCATATTACACCATCGGTGGCGAAATTAGTTCGGGTCTTTTTATATATTGACTTAGAAAGAATCGGAGAAATCTCTGTAAAGAAAGATACAAGAGCAGGCTTGGAGGAGGTATCTCAAGCGTTTATAAGGGAACATTTGGGTCTGCAAATGAAAGGGCATACTATGATTGCACAAATTAAATCGGTATATGAATCTTAGTGTATGAATCTCAGTGAAATTACACAAATTATTAGTAAATCAACCCATTCTTGTATTTTAGGAGGTTTACTATATGACGAACAATTACACTAATGAAATGAATGAGAAAACGCAAGAAGAGTTATTACAAGAAGTACAGACCATTTCTTCCTACACTGGGGCAAATATGAAAGAAGCTTACCAAGCATATATGCGGTGCAACAAAGATGTAATTCAGGCGATTATTGAATTAGAAGAAGTAGAAACACCAGCAATTTATGAACGTGTAATGATCCATAGTGAAGAGCTCTTCGAATTCTTACGTAACGTAGTGGCTAAGGGAAATGTCAGTAGAGTTGTGATTAAGCGAGATGATAAAGTGTTAATGTCTTTGCCAGTGACAATGGGAGCATTAGGTGTAGTTATGTTTCCTTACATGTCAATTGCTGCATTATTAGGCTTAATGTTTGGTCAGTATGAAGTACTGATTGAGAAGAACAAAATACAGCAAAACACTACTCCTTATACACCAGAAACAGCTAGAGTAAAGAAATTGAAACTTGCGACTGTTGACAAAATGTAAAAAAATTTGCTATAATCCAAAAAAATTCATATGTTTGCTACAGTGATGGAGAAAGTAATAAACAAAGGAAATTACCAGCGAGTCGAGACAGTGAAAGTCGACATTTTGATGTTTATGAAAAGGAACTCTTGAGTAGCTATTAATAAGTTGGACTTACATAGTCAAGTAGGGTGGAACCGCGGGTAAAATCCCGTCCCTAAAGCATTTTCATTTGCTTTAGGGACGGGATTTTTTTATTTTTTTCATTATCTATAATTTTTTAGGGGGAACATTGAATGAATGTACAACAGATGATTCTGACGTTACAAAATTTTTGGTCTAAACAGAACTGTGCAATTTTACAGCCTTACGATGTAGAAAAAGGTGCTGGGACAATGAATCCGTATACTTTTTTACGAGTACTTGGTCCTGAGAAATGGAACGTAGCTTATGTAGAACCATCTAGAAGACCCGCAGATGGAAGGTACGGTGAGAATCCGAATCGTTTATATCAACATCATCAGTTTCAAGTGATTATGAAACCGTCCCCTGACAACATTCAAGAATTATATCTAGAAAGTTTGAAGGAACTGGGAATCAATCCATTAGACCATGATATCAGATTTGTAGAAGATAATTGGGAATCTCCTACTCTTGGAGCATGGGGACTAGGTTGGGAAGTTTGGCTAGATGGCATGGAGATAACACAATTCACGTACTTCCAACAAGTTGGTGGCATTGATATGAAACCAGTGGCAGTGGAAATTACTTACGGAATTGAACGATTAGCTTCCTATATTCAAGAAAAAGAAAATGTTTACGAGTTAGAGTGGGTACAAGGAATTACCTATGGTGATATATTTAAAATGGCGGAATATGAGCATTCGAAATATACGTTTGAGCATTCTGATAGTGCCATGCTTTTCCAACTATTCGCTACCTATGAAAAGGAAGCACAAAAGACAATTGATTTGAAATTAGTGCTGCCAGCATATGATTATGTCCTTAAATGCTCTCACACATTTAATCTTTTGGATGCCAGGGGAGCAATTAGCGTAACAGAACGAACAGGTTACATTGCTAGGGTAAGAAATTTAGCGCGCCGTTGTGCAGAAACATACTATCAACAAAGAGAAGAACTAGGCTTTCCATTAGCATAGGAGGTATGTATCGATGAATAGAGACTTATTATTAGAAATAGGAACAGAAGAAATCCCTGCTAGGTTTATGCCTGGGATTTTGGATGACTTAAATAAAAAAGCATGCAAATGGTTTGATGATTTACATATATCCTATCATTCAATCCAAGTGTATGGTACGCCACGAAGAATTACTTTGCTAGTGAAAGAATTATCTGAAAAGCAACAAGACCAAACAATTGAAGCAAGAGGGCCAGCAGTGAAAGCAGCTTATGATGAGCATGGCCAGCTTACAAAAGCGGGCGAAGGATTTGCTAGAGGACAGGGAGTCAGCGCGCAGGATTTACAAGTAAGAAAAACTGATGCTGGGGAGTATATATACGCCATAAAGCACATTTCTGGACAAGCTACACAAGAACTACTAGGCAACTTGGATAAATTAATCTTGAACTTGCAATTCCCGAAGAATATGCGTTGGGGTACTTATGATATACGGTTCGTACGGCCACTAAAATGGCTTCTATGTTTATATGGGAAAGAAATAATTACACTAGAAATTGCCGGACAAACGACTTCCAATATTACTTACGGGCATCGTTTTTTATACCCTCAACCAATTCATGTTAACGAACCTAGTGAATATTTAGATAAACTAGAAAATGCATTTGTCATAGTTGAGCAGGAAAAGAGAAAGACAGCAATCCTAAAAGAAATTCAGAGAGTTGAACAAGAAAAGCAGGTAAGAGTTTTTATTGATGAAGAATTATTAGAAGAAGTCATATATTTAGTGGAGTATCCAACTGCTTTAATGGGAAATTTCGAACAAGAATTTTTGCAAATCCCTAGCCAAGTGCTAATCACATCTATGAAAGAACACCAACGATATTTCCCAGTGAAAGATGAGCAAGATCACCTTCTCCCTCATTTCGTTACGATACGTAATGGTAATCAAAGATCATTAGAAACCGTACAAAAAGGTAATGAAAAAGTGTTGCGCGCAAGATTAGCAGATGCGAGATTTTTCTATGAAGAAGACAAGAAGGTGTCCATCGATACGTTTAACAACAAGCTTCAATCAATTGTTTATCATGAGGAATTAGGAACCATCACTGAGAAGGTTGATCGCATTCAAGAAGTAAGTATTAAATTAGCTTCAAATTTAGGTCTGAATAATGAACAACAACAACATTTATCACGAATCACCCAGATATGCAAATTTGATTTAGTCACACAAATGGTATATGAGTTTCCAGAATTACAAGGGATTATGGGTAAGGACTACGCAAAGCTTGCCGGTGAAACTGTTGAGGTCGCTAACGGTATTTTTGAACATTATTTACCGAGATTTGCAGGCGATATATTACCGTCCAACCTAGTGAATTCGATAGCTAGTATATCTGATAAAATTGATACTATCGTCGGCTGTTTTGGGATTGGTATTGTTCCAACAGGATCCCAAGATCCATATGCATTACGCAGACAAGCAACAGGTATTTGTCAAATCATAAAAGCCAATGAGATTGAATTACCAATCGATACGTTAATACAACTAGCGCTAGAAATTTTTGATAACAAAGGATTGTTGAAAAAGGATAAAGAAGTGCTTCAAAAAGAAATCTTTGAGTTTTTCCTACTACGTGTGAAGAACATCATGCAAGAAGAGGGCATTCGATATGATTGTATCGACGCAACAATTACAGAGAATAGCACAAATATCAACGAAATGATTGCTAGAGGACATGCACTACAAAAAGCTCTTGAGTTTTCATGGTTGAGTGGTGTAATCGATACGTTTAATCGTGTGAAGAACATTTCGTCTAAATCATCATCTACAGAATATTCAAATCAACATTTTACAGAAGATGCAGAAATCAAGTTAGCGGAAGCGTTTTGCAACTTTGAATGCGTGGTTACGACAAAGGTCGATAACAGAGATTATATTGCTATCTTAGAACTCATCAACGAATTAAAGCCAAACATCGACTACTATTTTGATAAGGTTATGGTTATGGATCAAAATCTTACAATTCAACAAAATAGACTAGGCTTTCTCAAGGCGCTCCACATACAAATTGCTATAGCCGGAGATTTGAGTAAAATTATCAATAAATAGTACTTGTACAAGCTAACACTAATATTATATAGTGTATACTAAATAGACATATTACCTAATTAGTATAGCACATTACATTGGTGGTGGTGACAATCGAGCTTAATAAAAGGCAAGAGCTTATCATTGAGATTGTAAAGTCTGATGGGCCGATTACTGGAGAACATATAGCCGATCGGTTATGTTTATCGAGGGCGGCCCTAAGACCTGATTTAGCTATACTCACAATGGCTGGATATTTAGATGCCCGACCACGAGTTGGTTATTTCTTTTCTGGCAAACATCAAGGAGAGATTTATAGTAAAAGGTTACGATTACTCAAAGTGAAAGACTATAAATCAATTCCTGTCGTTATTAACGAAAAGTCTACTGCCTATGATGCCATGTGTATGATGTTTATGGAAGATTTAGGTACTGTTTTTGTTACTCGCGAAGAAGAAGGTCTCATAGTATTAGTTGGGCTTGTTTCGAAGAAGGATCTATTGAAAATAGCAGTGGCTCAACAAAACATGCCAGAGATTCCAATCTCCATGGTTATGACAAGGACACCGCACATTATTACCGTTGCCCCTACAGATTCTCTGTACGAAGCAGCGCAGAAAATTGTTGAATTTCATGTGAACTGTTTACCAGTAATCAATAAACAAAATGGTAAGAATGAGCTTGTTGGACTTATTTCTCGTACTACAATTACTAGAGTGTTTGTAGAATTAGGATCTCTAAAAACTGTTTAGTGCAAGTAGGATTGATTGGAGGTTTTATTATTAAAGCTGAAAATATGCTCCCGATTGTTTATGTTCTATCGGACTCTGTTGGTGAAACTGGTGAATTTGTAGTTCGAGCTGTTGCTAGTCAATTTAATGGTGGCCATGTGGATATACGAAGAGTTCCTTATATTGATGATCACGAGTCAATTGTTGAGGCTTTTGAATTAGCAAAAGAGGCAAATGCTTTTATTGCGTACACATTGGTGCTTCCTAATCTACGCAATTTTGTGAAGATTAAAGCAGAGGAGTACAATATTCCTGCCGTTGACTTACTTGGAGATCTAATGGAGACCTTTTCTAATGTACATGGAAAGCAACCCAATTATTCCCCGGGCTCTATGAGACAGCTAGATGCAGATTACTTTAAAAGAGTAGAAGCAATCGAATTTGCTGTAAAGTACGATGACGGGAAAGATCCACGTGGTATATTACGAGCAGATGTAGTGTTAGTAGGGGTTTCCCGAACTTCCAAAACTCCATTATCTATGTATCTTGCACATAAAAGATTAAAAGTAGCAAACGTACCAATCGCGCCAGAAGTTACGCCTCCTGAAGAATTATTTCTAGTACCATCAAAAAAATGTATTGGATTAACGATTAATCCTGACCAATTGAATGAGATTCGACAAGAGCGGTTAAAGACGCTAGGGTTAACTCGCAATGCTAACTATGCAAAATTCGAGAGAATTCTTGAAGAACTAGAATATGCAGAAAAAATTATCAAAAGAATTGGTTGTCCAACAATCAATGTATCGAACAAGGCCGTAGAGGAAACCGCAGGGATTATTCTCGACATATTGAAAAAGGGAGGAAAAATAAGTGGGTAAAAAGTATGTATATCTTTTCCAAGAAGGAAATGCAGATTTGAAAAATTTGTTAGGAGGTAAGGGTGCGAACCTTGCTGAAATGACAAATGCAGGACTGCCTGTTCCTCCTGGTTTTACAATAAGTACAGAAGCGTGTAATGAATATTATAACGCTGGCAAAGTATTCACCGATGAGATGAACAGACAAGCTATGGATGCATTAGCTGCATTAGAACAGCAAGTAGGTAAGAAATTAGGGGATATAGATAATCCACTTTTAGTATCTGTGCGCTCAGGTTCTGTTTTCTCTATGCCGGGGATGATGGATACCGTTTTAAACTTAGGTCTTAATGATCAAACGGTAAATGGACTTGCCAAAAAAACAAACAACCCACGTTTTGCATATGACTCCTATCGTCGTTTTATTCAAATGTTTAGTGGAGTGGTATTAAATGTCGATCATTACCACTTCGAGCATGTGATTGATCATGTGAAAGAACAAAAAGGAATCACGGAAGATACGCAAATGACAGCGGAAGATTGGCAGACTGTTATTGCTGAATATAAAGTAATTGTCAAAAAACAGACAGGTGAAGATTTCCCACAAGAGCCAATGGATCAGTTAAAAAAGGCAACAATCGCAGTATTTGATTCATGGAATAATCAACGTGCCATTATTTATAGAAGGGTACATAAGATACCTGACCACCTTGGAACAGCGGTTAACATTCAATCGATGGTTTTTGGTAACATGGGTGACGATTGTGGAACGGGTGTAGCATTCACAAGAAACCCATCCACTGGAGAGAAACTATTGTATGGAGAATACTTGATTAATGCGCAAGGAGAAGATGTAGTCGCAGGTACTCGTACTCCGCAACCAATAGTGACTTTACAACAGGTTATGCCGGAAGTGTTTGATCAATTTGTAGCAATTTGCAACCGTCTAGAAAGTCATTATCGAGATATTCAAGATATCGAATTTACAATAGAAGGTGGCAAGTTATACATTTTACAAACGAGAAATGGTAAAAGAACTGCTCATGCAGCAGTGAAAATAGCATATGATTTCGTAATCGAAGGGATTCTTACGAAAGAAGAAGCACTATTGCGTGTTGACCCAAGTCAATTAGATCAAATATTACACCGTCGAATTGACCCGAATGCAAAGCAAGATGTGATTGCAAAAGGATTACCAGCATCTCCAGGTGCAGCATCAGGAAAGGCGATTTTTGATGCAGACCTTGCTGATAAGCTTGCTAATGAAGGGCAAAAAGTAATGCTAGTAAGACCAGAAACTACTCCTGACGATATCCATGGTATCTTGGCGGCCCAAGGAATTCTAACAAGTCGCGGTGGTATGACAAGTCACGCTGCCGTCGTAGCTAGAGGAATGGGAAAACCAGCGATTTGTGGATGTGAAGAAATTAAAATTGATCTAAAATCGAATTCCTTTACTGTGAATGGAATCACAGTTAAAGAAGGTGACATCATCTCCATTGATGGGGGAACAGGTAGGGTTATGCTGGGTGAAGTGAAGCTAATCGATCCAGTATTGTCAGACGAATTCGTAAAATTATTAGGATGGGCTGATGAGATACGTGATTTAGGCGTTCGTACGAATGCTGATAATCCAGAAGATTCTAAGAAGGCTAGAGAGTTCGGAGCAGAAGGAATTGGACTTTGCCGTACGGAACATATGTTTATGGCTTCCGATCGAGTACCTATCGTTCAGTCAATGATACTAGCAGAAAATGAAGAAGAGCGTTTGGTAGCACTAGAAAAACTTCTGCCTATGCAACAAGAGGATTTTGAAGGCATATTTAGAGAAATGGCTGGGTTGCCTGTTACAATTCGTCTCTTAGATCCACCACTACATGAATTCCTTCCGCACCTTGAGGACTTAGTAGTAGAGATTACTAAACTTCAGATGAACCCTAATGCTGATGCAAGGGTGTTACATGAGAAAGAAATCTTGCTGCGCAAAGTACGCGGATTAACGGAATTTAATCCAATGCTCGGCCATCGAGGTTGCCGTTTAGGTGTGGTGTATCCAGAAATTTACGAAATGCAAGCAAGGGCGATCTTCCAAGCAGCATGTAAGTTAGCAGCTGAAGGAATTGTCGTTATTCCTGAAGTTATGATTCCATTAGTGGGCCATGTGAATGAGTTATCATTGATGAGGAAGTTAGTGGAAGATACTGCTAAGCAAGTATTTGAAGAATTAGGCCAAGAAATTGAATATAAGGTTGGAACTATGATTGAAGTGCCAAGAGCTGCTATTACTGCAGATGAGATTGCGACAGAAGCAGATTTCTTCTCATTTGGTACGAATGACTTAACACAGACAACTTTTGGATTTAGCCGTGATGATGCGGAAGGGAAGTTCCTGCACTACTACGTCGATAATAAAGTACTTCCAGAAAATCCATTTGCAGTACTAGATGAACAAGGGGTAGGGAAATTAGTTGACTTAGCTGTAAAACTTGGAAGAGGAACAAAGCCAGGGTTGAAGACTGGTATATGTGGAGAGCACGGTGGCGAGAAGCAATCGATCGAATTCTGCTACCGTACCGGCCTAGACTATGTTAGCTGTTCGCCATTCCGCGTTCCAATCGCTAGACTTGCCGCAGCCCATGCAACAATAAAATTCAAAAAATAGATTTAGACAGATAGAAAATAAAAAAATAAAACATAAAAACTGATTCTATGAGATACAAATCATGGAATCAGTTTTTATGTTTCTACTTATATCGCATGTGAAAAAAATATGAACTTATTTTTAAAAATTGAACACAATTCTTTGTAAGTTTCTACCTCCATACTATATAATTATCAAAAGACAACGTACAAGGAGGATAGATACTGTGAAACGGAACTGGGATGACATTGAAGCGATTATATTATCTCCGTATGCGTGCAAGAGTAAAGATACAAAAGGAAGACGATTTGCCGATACACGCAAAGATCTCAGAACGGAATTCCAAAGGGATCGCGATCGGATTATACATTCTAAAGCGTTTCGTCGTTTAAAGCATAAAACGCAGGTATTTATAACTCCTGAGGGGGACCATTATAGAACGAGATTGACTCATACATTAGAGGTATCACAAATAGCCAGAACAATCGCTAGAGGTCTAGGTTTAAATGAAGATTTAACAGAATCTATAGCTTTAGGTCATGACCTTGGTCACACGCCATTTGGTCATGCGGGTGAAACAGTATTGGATAGGATACATCCAGAAGGTTTTCGGCATAACGAACAAAGTCTACGTGTTGTTGATTGGCTAGAAGATGGAAAAGGATTAAATCTGACTTGGGAAGTTCGGGATGGTATATTGAATCACACAGGTCCTAATAAACCCTTTACATTAGAAGGTCAAGTCGTCAAAATTGCTGACAGAATTGCATATATTAACCATGATATTGATGACGCAATACGTGGTAAGGTACTGACATATGACGATTTACCGAAAGAATTAATGCTTATACTAGGGTCAAGCCATTCTGAGCGAATTAGTGCTATGGTTCATGACATGATACGTAATAGTGAAGGAAAAGAAGAGATTTCACTAAGTGGAGAAATAACTCAAGCAATGAACGAGCTTAGGAAATTTATGTTTCAGTATGTGTATATATCTTCAGATGCAAAGAAAGAAGAAGAAAAAGCTAAGAGAATAGTGGAAGCAGTGTATCTTCACTATTTAACTCATCCAGAGCTACTACATAAGGAGTATCATAATCAAATACAGGACAATAATATTCATAGAACTGTATGTGACTTTGTGGCTGGAATGACTGATCGGTATATCATAACGCTGTACAAAAAGATTGTGATACCGGATCCATGGCTTATCGTATAGAACTTCTGGGGGTGACATTATGAAAATCTATGTTGACGTAGATTCTTGTCCTGTGAAAGAAGAAATTAAGCATATTTGCCAACAGCACGAGATTCCTACATACTTTGTTTCGAATCGAAAACATTTATTTGTTGTGAAAGAACCCTTATTGCATTATCAGTGGGTAAGAGTCGAAGGCTCGGATGGGATAAAGAACTACTTGCAGAACCATCTGTCCGAGGGAGATATCGTCATTAGCCACGATGTCAAAGTTGCTTCACAAGCGTTAGAGAAAAAAAGTGTCGTTATCACATTTCGTGGAAGAGTAATCAGTCATCATAATATAGAATTTTTAGAGTATAAAAAGCATATTCAATTACAACAGCCGATTGCTTCACGAGATTCAAATCATACTGACATGATGCAGCAAGAAGACCGATTATTATTTTCAATAAAATTGACAGAATTGATAATTTCTTTGCAAAAAGAAGGAGATTTATAATAAATGGCGAATAATTTATACCCTAGAAGAAGAGGTGTAATGTTTGGCTAAGGAAAGAATATCTGAAGATGTGATAGAGGATATTAGAAATCGATTTGATATTGTGGAAGTTATCAGTCGATATATAGATTTGAAGAAAAAGGGACGCACATATTTCGGGCTGTGTCCTTTTCATTCTGAAAAGAGTCCTTCTTTCGCAGTATCTTCTGACAAACAAATATACCATTGCTTTGGTTGTGGAGCTGGGGGCAATACACTCAGCTTTCTGATGAATATAGAAGGGTGGAGTTTTCCTGAAACTTTAAAAAATTTAGCCGAAGAGGCAGGGATTAACCTACCAGTTCAAGAAGATAATCATAATCAAGAAGATCAGCAGCAACGCACACGGCTATATACATCACACGAATTAGCGGCAAAATACTATCATTACATACTTCTTGAAACTGACTCTGGTAAACAAGCGTTTCAATATTTAGAGAACAGAGGATTTACAAGAAAAATTATTGAAGAATTTCAAATTGGTTTTGTGCCTGATAGTTACGACACAATATTAAACTTTTTGATGAGAAGAGGTTTTCATGAAGAAGAATTAGAACTTGGTGGACTTATAACAAAAAGTACAAAAAGTAATCGATATTATGACCGTTTTAGAAACCGCATTATGTTTCCGATTTGGGATGGGCAAGGTCGAGTAATAGCGTTCGGCGGTCGAATCCTAGATCAAGGCGAGCCTAAGTATTTAAACACTAACGAAACGCCTATATTTAATAAAAGTAAAGTTCTCTATAATCTACATCGTGCTAGAATGTCTATGCATCAAAACGCCGAAGTGTATATCACAGAAGGATATATAGACGTCATCGCAGCCTATCAAAACGGTCTTTACAATACCGTAGCAACATTAGGAACTTCATTCACTCCAGAGCATGCAAAGCTAATCCGTAGAAACGTAAATAAGGCAATCTTACTATACGATGGTGATGAAGCTGGGACTCAAGCGGCACTCAGAGGTAGTGAAATTTTAGAGAACCATTCAATTGATACTGCAATCGTGAACTTGCCAGATGGACAAGATCCGGATGATTATTTTAAGACGCAAACATTACAAGATTTTGCCCAGTTACGAAAAAATGCAATCTCTAGAGAGCAGTTACAACTTCAATTATTGAAAAGTAAATATCCGACGCAAAATGGTGAAGAAAAAGTCCATTATGCGATGGAGGCAATTCGGGTAATTGCTGAAATTGAGAATGCCCCGAAACGTGAGTATTTTCTGTTGGAATTGAGTAAAGAAGTGAATTTATCCTTAGATTCTCTTCAAGATGAATTAAAAAAACAGATAGAAAAACAAAAAAAAGCAAATAACATGAAGAAACACGATGGAAAATGGAATAATCGTATAAATTATGGAAAACATAGTCATAACCAGATGAATTCTATTATTCCAGCTTTTCAAAAAGCTGAGAGAGAAATCATTTGGATTATGCTTCATGATGTAGAAAAAGGTAAAAAATTAGCGGAAAAGATTCAAGCAGATTTCCAAATTCCTGAGCATTCTTTAATTGCTGCTAGAATATATAGCTATTATCAAGAGAATATATTACCTTCTATGTCGGAAATTCTTAATTATTTTCATGATCAACCGAATGTTTTACGTGTGTTAACCAACATGCAATTTACTTTTGATGAGCAACTTTTTGATGATCAAAGTCATCTAGATGCCTGTATAGAGCTAATAGAAAAACGCCAGCTAGAAAACGAATTAAAAATTTTACAAAATCAAATAGAATTAGCAAATAAAACAGGAAAACAAGATCAGCTTGTCGAATTATTAAAGAAGATGCAAGAAATCCAAAAAAGAATCAAAAAATTATAGCATTATTTTTGATGCAGTAACTCCAGGAAGGGGGGAGTAAGGAAGTGCCTAACGTAGAAAATAATAACAACGAAATGTCCCTTGAAGAAGTAAAACAGAAATTGTTAGAAGAAGGGAAAAAGCGTGGAGTATTAACATATAAAGAAATACTAGACCGCTTATCTAATTACGATCAGGATTCCGATCAGATTGATGAGTTCTTTGATTATTTAAACGATCAAGGAATTGATATATCGAATGAAGAATCTGAGGATATTATGGTACCAAGTGATGATTATATTATAGAAGAAGATCTATCAATTCCACCGGGTATAAAGATTAATGATCCAGTGCGTATGTATTTGAAAGAAATAGGTCGGGTACCCCTTTTATCTGCACAAGAAGAGATCGAGTTAGCAAACCGAATTGCTCAAGGTGATGAAGAAGCAAAAAAGAGATTAGCTGAAGCAAATCTTAGATTAGTAGTTAGTATTGCGAAACGTTATGTAGGACGTGGAATGTTATTTTTAGATTTAATTCAGGAAGGTAACATGGGTCTTATCAAAGCGGTTGAGAAATTTGACTACAAAAAAGGGTTCAAATTTAGTACATATGCAACATGGTGGATTCGACAAGCGATTACCCGCGCTATCGCCGATCAAGCGAGAACGATACGTATACCAGTACATATGGTGGAAACTATCAATAAACTTATTCGGGTTTCAAGACAATTACTGCAAGATTTAGGTCGCGAGCCATCACCTGAGGAAATTGCAGCAGAGATGGATTTAACTCCGGATAAAGTCCGAGAAATCATGAAGATTGCTCAAGAGCCTGTTTCACTAGAAACACCTATTGGTGAAGAGGATGATTCACATTTAGGAGACTTCATTGAGGATCAAGATGCACTAGCACCTTCAGATGCTGCAGCTTATGAATTGTTAAAAGAGCAGTTAGAAGATGTTCTTGACACTTTGACGGAGCGAGAAGAGAACGTGTTACGTTTGCGTTTTGGACTTGATGATGGTAGAACAAGAACTTTAGAAGAAGTAGGAAAAGTATTTGGCGTAACTCGTGAAAGAATCCGTCAAATTGAAGCGAAAGCATTGAGAAAACTACGTCATCCAAGTCGTAGTAAACGATTAAAAGATTTCTTAGAATAACAGTTCCTTCGAAGCACTCAGACGAGTGCTTTTTCCTTAGGAGGGTAAATATGAATTCCAACGAAAAAGAAAAACAAGTCATTATTCAAGAAATCAATAAATGGCGCGAGTCTAAGCTTCTACCTTCGGAGTATTGCGATTTCTTATTAAATTTATACTCTTCCGGGAGTAACGCCCCAAAAAAAGAAACAAAGAAAGATACTAAGTCGAATGGTAAAAGTAGTTTACCAAGGATATTAACAATCATAGGTTTTGTTATAGTGGTAGCAATTGGAATTTATTTTTTTTTAAATTTTACCTCTTTTCACCCAATAATGCAAATGACGATATTGGGAATTATCACGCTAGCCTGTTATGTAGTTACATCCATTTATTATAAACATTCTAACCCATATATCCCGTTAATCAGCCACAGTATCGCTTCTGTATTATTATCAGTATTTGTTCTTCGATTTTTATTTTTATATGGTCTAGATCAAGACATCTCCTCAGTACATATTAGTTTCTTGTTTGTATTTGTGGTGTGGTTAATTATGTCTATCGCATTGCGTCATCCTATCATTTTTTCTTTTGGACTTATTGGTCTCACTGTTCTATATAATCAAGTAGTTACACAGCAAGTACCATCTGAGTCAATCATCGAACCACAGCTATACTGGGTTCCCGTAGCATTAATTACCTGCTGGTTAGGATATGCATTATACCAGCATAAGAAGCAACACCAGTATAGCTACATTTTGTTGTTCTCTAGTTTTTTATATTTTTTCATGCCAGAGATAAACCTTGGATGGTTGTCACGAAGTTTCTCTAGTATTCAAGAGTCTTTAGCATTGAAAATTATTATATTATTTATCTTGTTTTTTATTGGGAAAAGCGTTTTGCGTTCCCAGGTAAAGCAAACGGAGGTATAGTATCTTGGGCATATCGAATCGACTAATGACAATCGCAGAATATATTCCGAATCGTGCAATACTAGCTGATATCGGTTCAGATCATGCGTACCTACCAATCTACAGTGTACAAAAAGGTATCGTTGAAAAAGCAATCGCAGGTGAAGTAAACGAGGGACCGTATCTTACTGCGAAGACAAATGTTATGGACCAAAAACTAGCGCACCTCATTGACGTACGATTAGGCAACGGTTTGGAAGTATTGCAACCTAATGAAGTGAATTGTATTACAATTGCTGGTATGGGTGGAATCTTAATCACAGAAATTCTAACGCAAGGGATTGATAAGCTAGAATCAGTGGGACGGTTAATTCTACAGCCGATGAATAGTGAACCTAAGTTGAGAGAGTGGCTTATACAGCATTCTTATCAAATTTTAGAAGAACACATTATGAAAGAATACGATATTATTTATGAGATTTTGATTGCTGAGCCTGTAAAGCAGAAACTGACTCTCTCGCACCAAGACATACAATTCGGCCCTGTTCTCAGAAGAGGAAAATCGATACTCTTTGTCGAGAAATGGCAAGATGAAATCAACAAACGCGAAAAAGTAATTCACAATATTATTAAAAATGGTTCTAATGTTGCGAACCAAGCAAAAATCCAAAAAATACAGCAAGAAATACTAGAAATTAAGGAGGTGCTATAGGATGCTTAGAAAAATTTTAGAACAAATAGCACCACCGCATTTAGCATATGATAAAGATCCGATTGGTTTACAAATAGGCTCTTGGAGTAGGAATGTTAGTAAGATTCTAGTGTCATTAGATATGAACGAGGCGATTGTAGATGAAGCGATTACTATAGGAGCAGAATTGATTGTTTGTCACCATGCGCCTTTTTACAAGCCTCTTTCTAATATTCTAGTAGATACTCCTACGGGCAAGATGATTGAAAAGTTAATTAAGAACAACATTAGTGTATATGTTGCCCACACGAATCTAGATATTGTTGAAGATGGGGTTAATGATGCATTAGCGAATGCACTTGGCATAGAAAATATAGAAATACTAGAAGTAACAAAAAAAGAAAAAATGAAAAAGCTAGTCGTGTTTGTTCCAGAAGATACCCACCAACAAGTCTTACAAGCGATTAGCGATGCGGGAGCAGGACAGATAGGGAATTATAGCCACTGTTCATTCAATATCTCAGGTACAGGCACATTTAAGCCTTTGGCGGGCTCGAATCCTTTTATAGGTTCTCAAGGAGAGTTAGAAAAGGTTAAGGAAATTCGTATTGAAACAATAATTCCAGAAGGAATTCAAGCAAAAGTCGTTCAAAATATGCTAAATGCACATCCATATGAGGAAGTTGCCTATGATATTTATCCCCTAGAGATTGAAGGAAGTGCTAGCGGAATCGGTAGAATTGGTTCCTATGAACAAGCAATGCAGTTTTCTGAGTTTTTGGATAAAGTAAAGTTAGTTTTAAACCTATCCACTATACAAGTGGCAGGTCCATCCAATAAGTTAGTGAAAAAAGTTGCGGTATGTGGCGGTAGTGGTAGTAAATTTATAGCAAATGCAATTCAACAACAAGCAGATGTATATATCACTGGAGATGTCACTTATCACGATGCGCAGTGGGCAGAACAACAAAACCTAACAATTCTCAACGCTGGTCACTATCCTACAGAAGCTATCATCGTTCCTAAGCTAACGGCAATGATTCAAAAGCGTTGCAATGATGAAGGATGTTCGATACAAGTCATACCTTCAATTGTTAACACGGACCCGTTTCATTATATGTAATATTCATAAGCACCCTCTCATAATGTAAATTAAGGGGGTGCTTTTTTATGGATACAACTAGAATATTATTAGCATTCGTTGTCTCAAGTTTCTTTTTCTTTTATTTTTATGTCGTAGCAGCATTAATATCAACACACACGAAATGCCCCGATTGTGGAAAGATAATGCATAGCTCCCGCTTCAAGAAAGATGCGCTAGAAGGAGAATATGTGTGCAATTTTTGTCAACAGCACAAGAAAGATGTAAGCACCTTATAAAGGTGCTTTTTTGGCTACTTAATTAGAGGGGGAATAATATTGGGAAAAATCTATGTCCTTGATACGAATGTATTACTTCAAGATCCTGGAGCCCTTTTTTCATTTCAAGAACATGAGGTAGTCATACCAGCAGTTGTAATAGAAGAAGTTGACGGCAAAAAAAGACTACAAGACGAACTTGGGAGAAGTGCTCGGCAAGTATCTAGACAATTAGATCGATTACGTGAACAAGGTTCTTTAATAGAAGGGGTCAAGCTTCCGCATGGAGGAACGATAAGAGTTGAGTTAAATCACAAGAATATCGATAAAGTAAAAGATTTATTTTTAGAAATAAACAATGATAATCGAATTCTTGCTGTTGCACTTAATTTATTGCTAGAGGAGTCCTGTAACGCATCTCCTAAATCAGTCATTCTAGTAAGTATGGATGCTATAGTACGAATTAAAGCTGACGTGTTAGGGCTTAAAGCGGAAGACTATAAAAATGAAAAAGTAGTAGACTATCATTTACTTTACCCGGGATTCTCCGAGTTTGTGATTTCTAATGAATGCTTAAATAAATATTATACAGAAAAAAAACTAGTTAAATCTGAGTTAGAAGAAGACATGGGGGAATCAGAGGTAGCGCTTTTTCCTAACCAAATGGTAATTCTAAAAAATGCCCTGTTACCGAATCAATCAGCCATCGTGAAATACAATGCCACCAAACAATCTCTTGAACCGTTTCAACTGTTGAGAGAACATGTGTGGGGAATATATCCGAGAAATGCTCAACAAAAGATGGCATTGGAACTTTTGTTAGATGATAACATTTCCTTAGTTACAATCACAGGTAAGGCAGGAACAGGGAAGACATTAATATCATTAGCAGCTGGATTATACAAGACGGAAGATGAGCGAAAATATAATAAAGTGTTGGTAGCAAGACCGATTATTCCGTTTGGCAAAGACATCGGGTTTTTACCAGGAGAGAAACAGGATAAGCTAAGGCCGTGGATGCAGCCAATTTTTGATAACCTTGAGCTGCTTTTTAATAAAAGGCAGAAGGATATAGAAGACATTGTTGCCAGTATTAATATCGAAGTGGAAGCGCTTACCTATATTCGCGGAAGAAGCATACCGAATCAATATATCATAATAGATGAAGCCCAAAACTTATCAAAGCACGAAGTCAAAACTATTATTACACGTGTTGGAGCCAACAGCAAAATTATTCTACTTGGTGATCCAGAACAAATTGATAACCCATACTTAGATTCAACAAACAATGGACTTACATATGTTGTAGAAAAATTTAAATACGAGCACATCTCTGGCCACATATCCTTATTAAAAGGGGAACGTTCAGAGTTAGCGCGCTTAGCATCACATTTATTATAGATACAATCCATGATAAAACCTTGGCATCTTAATGATGGCCAAGGTTTTGTTAGATCAAATTACTTCTTTTCAGTCAAAAAAGTACGTGTGAAAATTGGATTTGGTTCCAGTAAGCTTTCAAACGAGTGAAACCCTAAACGCTTTAATAATGCAATCACGTAAGGATTATCAACGGGTGTTTTATAGGTAGCTTCATCGCCGTATGTATTGACATATTTAGTCGCTCGGTCTTTATCAACTAATGCCTTTCCTCCTCCAACGCATCCGCCAACACATCCCATTCCTTCTAAGAAGTTAGCTTTAATATTTCCAGTTTGAATGTCTTTTAGGAGGGATTTACATTCCATGATTCCATTGGCTTGGAAAGAGCGCAACGGAATCGAACGATCAGGATTTAAACGGTTTAAAGTATTCTGAACCGCCTCACTTACTCCACCTGTTCTTGCGTATTTTCGTCCAGCAGTCGAAGAATGGTCTTTTAAATCTTCTTCTAGCTCTTCTGGTTTGATTTCTACTGCCTCAAAGACTTCTTGAATCTCTTGGAAAGTTAGTACGTAATCGACCGCATCCTTGACATCTGGTTCTTTTGCTTCTGCCCTTTTTGCAATGCATGGCCCGATAAATACAGTTTTCGCATTCGGGATTAGTTTTTTAATAGCGCGGCCACTTGCTACCATTGGTGAAACAGAGGGAGGCATATGAGGAACTAATTCTCCATACACTTTCTTAATCATACCTATCCACATTGGGCAACAGCAACTTGTTAATAAGAAGTCATCTTCATTCTTGATGTGATGGTCAAACTCTATCGCTTCCTTTAATGTTAGAATATCAGCAAACAAAGAAACTTCAACCATACCTGCAAAGCCTAATTTTTTGAATGCACTCCTTAACTTACCTTGTGTCATAGCGTCACTAAACTGACTGACGAATGCTGGTGCAATCATCGCATATACAGGATCATCTGTATTATTGATAAGTTCGAAGATTGGTAAAACTTCCTTTTTCCCAATCAGATTTTTACTTTTGCAGTCTCCTACACAATCATGACAGCCTGTACAGCAATTTTCATGAATGGCAACATTTCCGTATTCATCACGTGATAATGCTTCAAAAAAGCAAACCTTATCACAAACTTTACGCATTTCATCGGAACATGAACACTCTGCTAAACGCAAAACCGGTTTTTGTTTATCAGGATTTAGCAAACAATCAAGATGGGACTCATCAATTTCAACATCAAATAAAGAATTATCATAAGATTTCATAGTACCCCTCCTATACCTTTTCTTTTAAAATATATTTACAACTACAATAAAAAAGCTTAGAATTTAATTTAGAATTATTATAAAGCAGCAATTGTATCATAACGAAAGATATCAGAATTGACAAGAAGAAATTACCTATGAATATATTAACCATTTATTTCAATGATTATAGATATCTTCCATGATATGATATTAACATATAGCTTCAACTTTTTAAAATATACATAAAGATGAATGGAGAGAGAAAATTGAAAATCACAAAACAAATCTTGTCTTTAGCACTAATTATGTTTCTTACAATGGTACTGATTGCTTGTGAAATTGAAGAAAAGCCGGTTTCTCAAAGCGAGGATAAACAAATTCTTCGAATTGCTACCTTAAAAGGACCCACTGGAATGGGGATGGTACAGCTTATCGAGAATAATCTACATGGGAAAACACAGTTACATTATGACATTACTTTATATGATAGTCCCGACGCAATGATTGGAAAGATAGTTAACGGTGAAGTTGATATAGCAGCAGTACCGTCGAATGTAGCATTGCTTTTATATAATCGTACAAATGGTGCTGTGCAACTGGCAGGCGTGAACACACTAGGGGTATTATATGTACTTGAGAATGGTCAAAAGATTCAAACAGTAGAAGACTTGAAAGGCAATCAAATCGGTATTAGTGGGAAAGGAGCAACTCCCGATTTCATCACTCGTTATATACTAGAGCAAAATGGAATAAAACCTGATGAGGATGTACAATTAGAGTTCAAATTAGAGCATGCGGATTTAGCAACGGCTATGGCAGCTGGTGATGTGAAGATCGCTGTATTGCCGCAACCGCATGTTACAACGGCGATAGCTAAAAATCCTCAAATTCGCGTTGCATTAGATTTAAATCAACAATGGTCGTCATCTACAGGAGGAAATATCTTACCAATGGGTAGTATAGTAGTCCAAAAATCTATCGCTCAGTCGAATCCCGAGCTAATTCATACATTCTTAGAAGAATATAACCAGTCTGTGACTTTTGTTAACGAGCAAATGGATTTAGCTGCAGAATGGATGGAAAAGCATAACATCCTCCCAAAGAAAGAAATAGCACGTAAGGCGATTCCTGATTCTAATATTGTTTTAATGAAAGCAGTTGATGCAAAACCATATCTGGAACACTATTATCAAACGCTTTTTGACTATGAACCTAAGTCCGTAGGAGGAAAATTAGCAGATGAGGGTTTCTACTTCCAATAGCAGATCGAAATATTCTCGATTCTTATATATTACGAGCATTGGAATGTTCTGGATATCCCTCTGGTATCTATTACACGTATATATACAGAAGGAATTATACTTACCTGCACCAATTGATGTAATAATTAGAATAACAGATCTTATTGTAAAACAATCTTTCTGGATTTCAATAGGCTCTACCATGTTTCGGGTCCTTGTTGGCATTTTACTTTCTTTGACGGTCGGAACAGCATTTGGTATTATCGCTAGCTTTAATCGAGTATTTTACGACTTATTGTTTCCATTTGTTTCAGCGATTAAATCAACACCTGTAATGTCGTTTATAATCCTAGCGTTGCTTTGGTTTTCATCGTCGAATGTACCAATTTTCATATGCTTTTTAATGTGTTTTCCAATTGTTTATTCAAATGTGATTGAGGGCATTCGCAATACAGACCGTACTCTAGTGGAAATGGCTAAGGTTTATGGAGTAACAAAGAAGAAAATATTGTCTAAGATATTTCTACCTTCCATACGACCATATATTTTAGCTGCTGTTTCCACTACCTTAGGACTTGGCTGGAAAGTCAGTGTTGCAGCAGAAGTTCTCAGTCATCCAAGGTTCGGAATCGGTTCTAACATTTTTAATGCAAAAGTATATCTTGACTCAGTAGAATTGTTCGCATGGACTTTCGTTGTCATTATTCTTAGCGTATGCTTAGAAAGTCTATTTCAAAAAGTAATGAAAGTAAAATACCTAAGGGGTAACGATAATATTGTATGAGAGGGCTCCTAAAAGAATATGAATAATCAATCGCAGTTATCATTAGAGAGTAAAGATAGAACATTGAACATCGTCTTGTCCAAAAAAACATACAATCATGTGAGTGTAATCGAAGAAACTTCGGTTTCGCTTCCATTTGGTTATACACATTGTTTTTTTGGCCCATCAGGATGCGGCAAGACAACATTTCTACTTGAAATTGTACAGTATCTAAAGAACCCCAAAAATAATCGTATAGAATTAAAGACTCCAACTATATCGTGTATTTTTCAAGAGGACCGCTTACTACCGTGGCTTACGCTTTTAGAAAATATCTTATTTGTTACTGATAAATCTAACAGTAAACCTGCCTGTGTACCAGTGGATTTTATCTTAGATATTGTTGGCTTACTGGAATTTAAGCATTACTATCCCAATCAACTAAGTGGAGGAATGAAACGAAGGGTAGCAATTGCTAGGGCATTAGCATATGACGGTGAAATATTTATCATGGATGAGCCGTTTAAAGGACTTGATCAAGGGATTAAAACTCAAATTATAAACTACATGAAAGAAACCTTTACTTCTCAAGGAAAAACTGTGCTGTTTGTAACCCATGATGACCTTGAAGTAAAGGATTTTGCAGATTATCAGTATATTTGTGAGGGACCTCCATTTAGAATTATAGAGACGAAGAAAATTTGAGAATTTAAGGTGAATACTTCTCATTAGAGTTGCTCAAACTATGATAAGGCAATACATTGAATATATTGTCAACTTATTTGGAAGGGGATTATTTAAATGGCAATGAAAGCAACTGTAGATCAAGATTTATGTATTAGTTGTGGTGCGTGCATTGATATTTGTTCCGAAGTGTTTGATTGGAATGATGACGGTAAAGCGCATGTAAAATCTAATGAAATATCTTCAGATTTAGAAGACAGTGTTCGTGAAGCTTCGGAATCCTGTCCTACTGACGCGATTCCTATTAGTTAATCAATTGTTTAGATGGAATATATGAGCAGTATTTGAAAAAGAGATCATTTGGAAATTTCATTTGATCTCTTTTTTTCATTTCAGGTACGTGTCCATTAGAAGTACGTTTCTTGCAGTTATATATGTTATACTTTATGAAAAACTCATAGGAGCGTGTCGAAATGCTATCTACGCAAGATACAGTATTGGTAGTGATTGATATTCAAGAAAAGTTAGTAAAAGCAATGAAAGATCAAGAGCTACTTATTCAAAATGTACAGAAAATGATTCAAGGAGCACAGGTATTAGAAATACCTATTATTGCGTTAGAGCAATACCCAGAAGGGATAGGTGCAACAGTACCGGAAATTACTGCTTTAGTTCCAGATTGGTCGGCAATATCGAAGAACTGTTTTAACTGTGGGGCTAGCGAGGAATTTATAAATACATTAACTGCTTATAATAGAAAACAAGTATTATTAGTTGGCATAGAAGCTCATATATGTGTGTATCAGACGGCATTGGACTTAAAACAACGGGGATATGACGTAGAAGTAGTAATTGATGCTATTTCATCAAGGACTGAACTAAATTTAGAGCTAGCAATTGATAAATTAAGTAACAAGGGAATAGGGGTTACAAGCGTAGAAATGTCATTGTTTGAGTTGTTAGGTAAAGCCGAAGGAGAACAGTTTAAAAAGATTCTAAAAATTATAAAATAATCAGGCCATCTGACCTATATTAATTGATTGGCCTAGGAAAATAGTTACGGAAAAAACTGTAAATTTAAATGGTATAATCTTGGTTATATCTTGCGATTTGAGCAAAAAGGAATTATACCTATGACGTATTTCTGAAATATAGAATTATATTTCAGAAATACGTTTTTTATTAGGACTTTTGATATTTGTTATAAGCGTTAAGACATAGAATTCTATTTCTTATAATCGCGAAATATGATGGATGCTTATCTTGGTGGTTGTAAGTATAATAAAGACATAACAAAGATTCATCGATTAAACATCGCTGAATCTCGATAAAGGCAAAACTGATGAAAGTCAGTGACGCAAAGCTACAGGGGCTAATGTGTTTCGTGCACGATGCTCGCCAGCTACCGAAAGATTAGGGTGTTTTACATATTTTATCCCTACTTTCGGCGAAAGCAGGGATATTTTTTATACAAAGGAGGAGTGAAATGGCTTTAATCAATCTGTCGAACCACAGGACGCTAGCGAATTCACTTTTTAAGGCAGACACCTTTTGGAAACGATTCAAAGGTTTAATGTTTACGAAAGAATTATCTGCGGATTGTGGTTTACAGATTCATCCCTGCCGGTCGATTCACACATTTTTCATGAACTACACGATTGATGTACTTTACTTAGATGATAAGAATCGTGTCATTGCAATTGATCACAAAATGAAGCCTTATAAGCTTGGAAAGTATTATAAAGCTTCCCAGTCAGTCATCGAGCTTCCAGCTGGTAGGGCAAGTGAAACAAACACAAACATTGGCGATCAATTAGAAATTCAACATTAGAAACAAACTATAGAAATAAGTAAACAACTGATAAAAAGCTTAATTAAACAAAAGAACAAAAACAAAAAAACTCAAATTAAAGGAGCGAATGATATGATAAACAAATTAAAATCATTAGTACGTGAAGAGCAAGGACAAGGGATGACAGAGTATGGATTAGTCTTAGGATTAATCGCGGTAGCAGTAGTTGGAGCACTAGCATTACTAAGAGAGCAGATTATTGAAATGTATGATGGAGTCGTAGACATCGTAACAAACCGCGAAACTCCATAGGAATTTTAAAATGGCCTTGCGTATTCAGCGTAAGGCCATTTTTAAAAAACAGATTGCGAGGGATACCAATGATACTTGACATACTTCTACTGCTTGTTTTAATCATTTGCACCATTACAGATATTAGAGAAAGAAAAATTTACAATAAAATCATCTTCCCTTCCCTTGCTGTTACAATCCTATGGCATACGATGGAGGCTGGTTGGGCTGGCTTGGGAACTTCACTGTTAGGATTTGTGATGGGGTTACTATTACTATTGATTCCTTTTATGCTGGGTGGAATGGGAGCAGGAGATGTCAAGCTGTTAGCTTTAATTGGAGCAATTAAAGGGTATGCGTTTGTACTCACTACCGCAGTGTATATGGCACTTATTGGTGGAACTATAGCGATTGTCATTTTGTCTCGTAAAGATGCCTGGAATATCATACGATCTCTAGGATATTATCTTTCAGCAATTCAATGCGGAATGAAGGTGCCTTTAGTCGCTCTAGACTCACAAAACATGAAAACAACATATCCTTATGGCGTGGCAATTGCTCTTGGAGCAGTTATCAGTTTATTCACTAAAGGGTGGTTATTATGAGGTTTATTAAAGATGAAAAGGGACAATCGCTCGTTGAAATGGCGTTATTACTTCCGATACTTATAATTTTATTAGTCGGTATTATTGATATGGGTAGATTCTTATATACAAATCTTCATTTACATCTGGCTACACAGGAGACCGTTAGATTGGCAGGCTTAGGTGCAATGGATGAAGAGTTGAAACAATTTGTCGAGGGTTACTTCCATGGTGGTGACGCCAAGCAATTGAATATGACGGTCTCGCCAAACCAAGCAAATCGGAAATCAGGGCAATATGTAACAGTAATCTTGGAATATCCAATGGAAACTAAGACACCTATCATTTCTAGAATACTTCCACTACCAATTATGATTAAGACAGAATCAACGATACGCATCGAATGAGGTGAAGTTGGATGATTAGATTAATAAAGAAGTTAACCAATGAACAGAAAGGAAGCGCCATCATTCTAGTTTCGCTTGCTTTCATGGGTTTGTTAGCAATGACGGGCTTAGTATTAGATGGAGGTTCTTTGTACGTTACGAAAAGTCACTTACAAAAAACGGCCAATGCCGCTGTTTTGTCTGGCGCACAAGAATTAAATAACGCAACAAACCGAGTGCACGATGTTGTAAATCAAATTCTAGTAGCACATAATGAGCCGGATAGTATTCATGCTCTTAATGTTGTTGCCAATGATCGAGTAGTAGTCGAGTTAAGCCGAGAAGTTCCATTAAACTTTATGAGCCTATTCGGTATCGCCACGGCAACAGTCGATGTGGAAGCCAAGGCAGGACTTGGAGTAATGGGAACTGGTGCAGGCGCTGCTCCATTAGGAATCGATGATTCTGTGCAATTGAATTATTATAGTACTTATAAATTGAAAGTAGACCAAACGGGAGTAGATAGTGGAGTTTTTGGTGTATTAGCCTTAGGTGGAACAGGGGCTAGTACTTACGAAGACAACCTTCGTTTCGGTTATAAGAACGAAATAAAAGTAAATGATATATTGGATACCCAAACGGGCAACATATCTGGGAAAACGAGGACATCTATCAATGAGCGCATTCAAAAGTGTCCGTATCAAGTCAATGAATACCATCACAAAGACTGCCCAAGGATTCTTCTGGTACCAGTCTATACACCACATGAACATACACAAAATCAATTGAAACAAGTAAGAGTTACAGGATTTGCCTATTTCTATATTACAGAACCTATGGGCAGCAACGACACAAGCATCACAGGCGTCTTTATCAAAAAAACCGGGAGAGGTGTAGTAAGTGCTACTGGTTCTGATCGAGGGGCCTATGTAACGAGACTTATACAATAGGCAGGTGAGAAAATGAGATCAAAATTCTTTTTTATCTTAGCAATTATCATGGGTTTGGTTACCACGGCCCTTTTCTATAACTATATGAGTCAAATGAGCAAGGAAACAGTGCTTAATGAAACGCTCGTTGATGTCATCGTTGCAAAAGAGAAAATATCAAGAAATCAGATGATTTCAGCCAATGTATTACAATTATCAGCAGTACCTGCGGTATCAGTCCATCCAAATAGCGTACAAAGCTTAGAACAAGTTATAGGCGCTTATGCAACTTCTGATATTGAACCTGGTGAAACTATTTTAACTCATCGCGTCCAAAAAGAAGTGGGCGAAAGCGAAGTTCTAGCAAGAAAAGTCCGAAATGGATATAGAGCGGTATCTGTAGGTGTAAATTTTGTTCAATCGATTTCTAATATGATTCATCCCAATGACTATGTTGATGTGATTGTCAGTGAACAAGTCCAAGTTGGAGACCAAAAAATCATTCAATCGCAGTTGATTTTAGAGAAAGTGAAAGTATTAGCAATTGGTCGTAAAATGTTAGAAGCAACCAGTCCAGAATCCTATGTAGAGTATACCTCAGTCACTTTAGAGCTGACAAGTCAGGATTCCGTTAAGTTAGTAAATGCTGCGGAACGAGGAGAGATTCAATTTACGATGCATAGTCGTATTTTGCCACCTAAGGAGGGGGCAGCCAATGAAAAACTTGCAAACTAATGAAATCCCACTCAATGATAAGGCAAAACGCGGGGAAATGATTACTGTGTGTAGCGCTAAGGGCGGAGTCGGCAAAACGATGCTATCCGTCAACTTAGCGGTAGCTTTAGCAAAAAAAAATATGAAGGTATGCATCCTCGATGGCGATTTTCAGTTCGGTGATGTAAGTTTAGCAATGGACATTCATGCTACGTTTACAGTAAAAGACATCGCTGAGGAAATGGACCGCATGGATGCTACGACGCTGTTAAGTTATCTAAATCGACATGAAAGTGGTGTCGATGTCCTATCAGCACCAGATCGCCCTGAATTTGCAGAATTAGTCACAATACCAGTGTTGGAACGTACACTCGATTTTCTACTGCAGCAATACCACTATGTCATCGTAGATAGTGAAGTTGGATTCCAAGAGAAAAACTTATATCTTAAGGAGAAATCAGACACCTTATTAGTTGTCACCAACTTAGAAATGACAACCTTAAAAAACACGAAAATTATGCTTGAGACATTATCGGTATTAGGATTCCGTGAGAAAGTCCAGGTTGTCATTAATCGAGCAGATATGGAAAGTGTCATTCAAGCCACAGATGCTCCAGATATTT
The DNA here is from genome assembly GCF_001742305.1 of Desulfuribacillus stibiiarsenatis. Taxonomy (NCBI): domain Bacteria; kingdom Bacillati; phylum Bacillota; class Desulfuribacillia; order Desulfuribacillales; family Desulfuribacillaceae; genus Desulfuribacillus; species Desulfuribacillus stibiiarsenatis. The sequence continues at coordinate 67,991 of NZ_MJAT01000006.1, forward strand.
TAGGAGTCGCATCACCTATCTATATTCCTAACGATTTTCAGACAACTTCACAGTCTATCAATATTGGAGTACCATTTGTGATTAATCGTGGGCGAACGGACATTGCGAAAGCGATTTTAAAAACAGCAGATATAATGACAAGTCGAAGAGAAATTGCGACGTTCGAAGCACCAAAGCGAACAATTTTCGAGAAATTCTTTAAAAGAGGTCGAAATGAGGGGAACGAATGAGTTTACTACAGAGAATTCAATCCCAATCTATCACTCAAGACGGATCACATAATCCTATAGATGGAAAAGATAAGACTGAGAAAAAGGATATACTGGCCTCTTACAGAGAGTCAAAAATCAATGAATTTAAAGAGACTAACCCAGCAGAATACAAAGAATTAGAACAGCAAAGAAAGCAAAATGTATTACTCAAAAAACAAAAACAAAGTGCGCATGACAATAAACATCAAGAAATAAAAAATTTGCTACACAAAAAAATAATTACAGAGCATAAAAATCAATCGGTTGATGAGATTATCCCTCATCTTGACTCTATGGCAATAGAAATCATTAAGGAAGATGATTCTTTGCGAGGAAAAGTTGATAGAGGTAAAGTTGTCAACGAATTGATCAATGATTTAACAGGCTATGGCCCTATTAACCCGTTGCTTTTAGACGAAGATATATCAGAAGTTATGGTAAATGGTCCGAATCAGGTATACGTTGAACGTAAAGGAAACTTAGAACTGACAAATATCACGTTTCGAGATGATGAGCACGTTCTCAATATTATAGAAAAAATCGTTGCGCCGATTGGAAGAAGAATTGATGAAAGCAGTCCAATGGTAGATGCTAGACTTCCTGATGGATCACGTGTGAATGCAATCATCCCTCCACTTGCTTTAAAGGGCCCAACGATTACAATCCGAAAATTCGCAAAAGACCCCTTTGTTATCGATGACTTAGTCAATTTCGGTACAGTATCTAGAGATATGGCAACATTTTTAGATGCATGCGTAAAAGCGCAATTGAACATTTTTGTCAGCGGTGGTACTGGCTCAGGGAAAACGACAACATTAAACGTATTATCCGCATTTATTCCTAACGATGAAAGGATAGTTACTATAGAAGATGCTGCAGAATTACAGCTTTGGCAGGATCACGTAATATCCCTTGAGTCGAGACCACCGAATATTGAAGGAAAAGGAGCTATCACAATTCGCGATCTAGTAAGAAACTCTCTTCGTATGCGACCAGATCGAATTGTTATAGGTGAGGTTCGTGGGGGCGAAGCTCTAGATATGTTGCAAGCGATGAACACAGGTCACGACGGGTCATTAGCTACTGGTCACTCCAATAGTCCACGTGACATGATTTCTAGATTAGAAACAATGGTGTTAATGGCAGGTATAGAGTTACCAATTAAAGCGATTCGTGAGCAAATCGCAGGCGCGATTGATATAATTATTCAACAGTCAAGATTAAAGGATGGATCAAGAAAAATCGTTAATATTACAGAGGTTCAAGGTCTTGAGGGAGATGTTATCGTCTTACAAGATATCTTCTCGTTTAAACAAGAAGGCGTGGATGCCAATGGCAAGATTATAGGAAAGTTGTCACCGACAGGTATTCGACCGAAGTTCTATGACCAACTAGAAAAATCAGGGATTCATATTCCTGCGACCGTATTTATGGATCGTGAGGTGTAGTGATGGAATGGATTATTATCGCTTGTTTCTTTGCTACATCAGTCTTGATTTTTTATGCAATTCTTTATATGATGGTGAATTCCGATCAAAGGTTAGAAAAAAGAATCTATCATTACTTAGATGTAAGTGAAACTAAAAAACTAGAGCCAAAACAATGGAACATGCTGATGCATCTGTATACATTGAAGAATAAAATAGCAAAACCACTAGCATTAAATAAAAACGTACAATTAAAAATTCGAATAGAAAGCGCTGGACTGCCTTTAAAACCAGAAGAGTTTATTATTTTTCAATGGATAGCTACTTTTTTATGCGGAGGCGTCTTTTATTTAATCAGTGGCAAGCTCTTTCCACTCTTATTAGGTCTGGTGATTGGATATATCGTTCCTGATTTTTGGTTGAAAAGTAAACAAAACAAGCGACTCAATGAGTTCAACGCAGCTCTGCCAGATATGATAACAACAGTAGTAGGATCATTGCGAGCAGGTTTTAGCTTTCCACAAGCTTTGAAAACCGTAGCGGACGAAACGAAGGGTCCAATGAAAGAAGAAATCGATAAACTATTAAAAGAATTACAATTCGGTTTAAGTGTTGAAAACGCGCTAAACAATCTAAATGAACGTATGCCAAGTGAAGATTTAGAACTTATGATTCACGTTATTATCATCCAGAGACAAGTAGGCGGGAATCTAGCAACAGTACTTGATAAAATCGTAGATACAATTCGCGAAAGAAAACGCATTCAACAACAAATCATCACATTAACTGCACAGGGTCGTTTATCGGGAGTTGTCATAGGACTACTACCAATAATCTTAGGAATTGTTATCTATTTAATTGAGCCTGATTATGTAGGAACGTTGTTCTCACATCCTATAGGGATTGGTATGTTAATCATGGGAGTTATTAGTGGGATTATAGGGTATGTATTAATTAGAAAAATGACTATGATCGAGGTGTAATACGATGATGTATCTGACATTGTTTGTTACAGTCACAACCTTAATATATGCTGTATTTATTCTGCGTGATGAGAAGGTAGAAACTGTAAAAAAAAGATTAGCATTTCTGGATAAGGATAAGCAGCATGTTGAAGTTATTGAGAAAAGCGATGATAAGTCTGGATCAATAATTAGACGATTATTCCATCCTCTATGGGTTCGTCTCAAACGGGCGTTCCGTCAGAAAATATCAGTAGATAAAATAGAGAAATTGGAACAGCTACTATTGCAAGCAGGAAATCCATTTAGTTTAACACCCATTGAATTCCGATTAATACAAATGATTTTCATGGTATTAATACCATCCATAAGCATCCTATATGCTTTTATGCTAAAAGTTAGCGTTCTAGGAATCATGATGTTTATAATGATAGGATTTGCAATCGCAGCATATCTGCCATATTTTTATTTAAAGCAAAAAATAGCAGAACGTACGCGTAATGCTCAAAGGGAACTGCCAGATATCTTGGATTTACTGACAGTAAGTCTAGAAGCGGGATTGGGATTTGATTCAGCACTAAGTAAAGTTGTGGCAAAACAAGAAGGAGTATTATCTAAAGAATTTCACCGTTGTCTAGAGGAAATTCGATTAGGTAAAACACGAAGAGAAGCACTCATTGGGGTTCGTGAACGAGTTCAAACGAATGACATTAACATCTTGATTAGTAGCATTTTACAAGCTGAGAAGTTAGGGGTAGGGTTAGTGCAGGTTTTCCGTGTCCAATCCGCAGAAGTACGTGAGAGAAGAAGACAAAGGGCGGAAGAAGCAGCGATGAAAGCACCTATTAAAATATTATTTCCGCTCGTCTTATTTATTTTTCCAAGCATCTTTATAGTTTTACTTGGGCCAGCTGTGATTCAGTTTATTACAACTTTTAGCAAATAATAGAAAGCATAGATACTAGTTCGACTGTATCTATGCTTTCTAATTTATTCCGTAATAATATTTTTTATAAAAATAGTTTTTTCTTTCGATAGATCAATATCTCGTATATCAGCATGGTCAAAACTAGATGAATCGTCATGATTGGCAGAAGATAGAACCCTTACAATAGGTCGAGATGGTAAGCCTCGATGCTGAGCTATGACTACTCCTACCTCATTAGTAGTTAAGGTTACCCAACTGCCTGTAGGGTATACGGCAATAGATTTAAGGAAATGCTTTACTACTTCTAAATCATATCGTGTACCTGCATAACCCATGATATACTCACAAGCCTCAAATGGCGGTAACTTTTGATAGGATATTAGGTCATCATAATAATCAGTGACACCTACAATACGTGCGCTAAGAGGTATTTCACTACCTGCTACACCCCTTGGATATCCTGAACCATCAAGATGTTCATGATGTTGTAGTGCAATGTGGGCAGTAAGGACATTGAAGTCATGTTTTTTACGTAACGTATTAAATCCTACCCAAGGATGATTCTTATCATCATCCTCAGAAACTAGTGTTTTGCCTATATCATGTAATAAGGAACCAATGGCAAGTTCTACTAATTGGATTTGATTCAATTCTAACTTTACGCCAACTACAACAGATAGCATACAAGTATTTAAAGAATGTACAAATAATTCGTTATCCTTAGTCCGTATGTCCATTAAATTGGCGAGGATGTTTTTGTTCTGAGAAATCTCTTGGACAAGAGTATTAGCAACACTTGAAATCGGCTGGAGGTTAAAGTCTTTACCCGCTTGCACACATTGCATAGCAACTGATAGCTGCTGTATGGCTTCCCGTCTAGTTTCCTCAGTTACTAAATCTTGTGTTTCTTCAATATCTTGGAAACGGTCATCTAGTATGTACAGTGCGGATACACCAATATTACGTAATCTAGTAATTAGACCAACCGTAAGTTCTACACCCTTTTTTAATAAGATACCACCGTTTTCTTTATAGATGTTTCTTCCTAATTTTTGCCCGTATTGGACATTGTCGATAGACGTATAAATCAAATAATTCACTTCCTAAATTATATGTAATGGTATATTAGAACTTATTCAGATTGGGTCAATAGTATTATAATAAAAGAAAAAAATAAAAAAATAAATAGATATTTGTGCCTATTCACGACAATTCTTTCATTTTGAAACTAACTATGATAATATAGAAAACGATTTTCATGTACTATCAGACTTTATATAATTAACGTAGATAGTATAGCTTTGCATTAGCAACACATCAGTAATAAATTACTGTGTTTTTGCGTCAGTGCAACTAAGGCATTCTCTTCGCTAAAGCTTGGTGAATGCCAAGTTTTCTTTATAGGAAGGCAAGGGAAAGCCCATGTTTAATTCTAGAAAAAATTATAAAATGAAATCGAGTCAATTAATATATCTGGGAATTTTCCTGTTCATCCTATTGATTTCTAGTTATTTTCAGAATGAGACGAATACAAGTATAACCAGTGATGGGATAGACGTCTATTTTTTTGATGTTGGTCAAGCGAATGCTACTTTAATTCAAGGGCCTGATTTTAATATTTTAATTGATGCAGGGCACTATCAGAGAAACGATGTAATATCTCATTTGCAAAGGATTGGGATACAAGAGCTAGATTTATTGATAGGGACCCACCCCCATGCGGATCACATTGGTCAATTTGATCAAGTGTTGGATCATTATCCTGTCAAGGAAGTATGGTTGAGTGGAGATATACACACTTCCAAAACTTTTGAAAAAGCCATCGATGCTATCGAAAGGTCGGGGGCAGGGTATCATGAACCAAAAGAGGGAGAAATTCACCAAATAGGTCAATTAACAATTGAAGTATTAAATCCTAATGAACTGAATGGTAGATTCCATGATGGATGTATAGCGATTCGAGCAATCTATAAAGATTTTTCTGTGCTTTTAACTGGTGATATAGAAGCAAATGTTGAAGAAAGAATCATCAAAGGTAATAAAGATTTACAATCCACCGTTTTACAATTAGGTCATCATGGTTCTAAGACTTCCACCACAGAAGCTTTCCTAAAAGCAGTGAATCCGAAAGTATCCGTATATAGCGCAGGTAAAGGGAACGACTATGGGCATCCCCATGATGTGGTAATCAATCGCTTACAATCATTAGGAATGCTATACTTTGGTACTGACTTACGCGGTACCATACGCATATTTTCTGATGGGAAACAATTCCAAATCATAAAAGAACGATAAAGTGGTGATGTTATGGAAGTGAGAGGTTCTATCGATAAAATATTAGAACAAACAATTGTCATTGTCTTAGATGATTATTTGATTCTTAATAACGATAAAAACTTATTAGAACTTGTTTGCTCCTTTGAAGATATTGTAGGAGTTCCTATTGAAGGGGGACGGGTTTTGATAAAGTATACATTAGGAAATAATGAAGACGTCTCGATTCATTCCATTGTTCTTGACATGGAAGATACGAATGATGTAAAACATCGAATAGAGGAAAAGATGAATCGCTTACGGGCAAGAGGTAGAAAGTTATAACGACTAAGAGTTTAGGAAGAGTGAAAGATGCGCATTACAATCCCATTATATAAAAAAATTGAATTAACGGCAGCGCAATTGATTGTATTTATTTATACATTGGCTATTGCGATCTCATCATCTTTGTTAAGTCTCCCATGGGCAAAGCAACCTGGTGTTGAAATGAATTTTGTAGATTTATTATTTACTACTGTAAGTGCTATTACTGTAACTGGATTGACAGTAGCAAATACTGCAGAAACATTTACACCTTTTGGCACTACTATTATTGCAATGCTACTCCAAATTGGAGGGGTAGGAGTAATGACGTTATGGACGTTCATTTGGCTGATATTTGGCAAAAAAATTGGGCTAGGCTATAGACAGTTGATTATGATCGACCAAAATCGAGATCAGTTGACCGGATTAGTAAAAGTCATTCAATTAGTTTTTGGATTTGCTATTGCCATTGAACTGCTTGGTGTTTTGTTCTTTACAAGTATTTTTTATTTCCGAGGATATTATCCTGAACTTAGCCAAGCTTTCTATCATGGTTTCTTTCATTCCATCTCTGCTTATACCAATGGTGGATTTGATATCTTTGGTAACTCATTGCAATCATTTTACCAAGATTATTTGGTCCAGACAGGAACTATTGTATTAATCATCTTAGGGGCGATTGGATTTCCAGTACTCATTGAGGGATGGTCATATGCAGTAGCGAAAAAGAATAAAGAAAAGTTTAGATTCTCTCTATATACGAAAGTAACGTTACTTACATTTGTTATATTACTTGTAATAGGGACTATTGGCATCTTTTTTATGGAACATCAAGGGTATATCAAAGATGCACCATGGCATGAAAAGTTGTTTTTTTCACTATTTAATTCTGTCACGGCCCGCAGTGGTGGTCTATCGACAATGGATGTATCACAAATGTTTGTACCTACTCTACTTTTCCTTTCCGTGTTGATGTTTATAGGAGCAAGCCCTTCGAGTGTAGGGGGCGGTATCCGAACGACAACCTTTGCTACAGTGATTCTTACGATACGCACCTATGCAAGAGGTAGAAAAAACGTTCATGTATTTGGGAGGAGACTAGACGAGGCGGATATTTTGAAAAGCTTTGTAGTGTTTACCTTCGGTGTATTATTAATCGTCACATCAATCTTGATTATAGATTTTTTGGAAATGCATCAGCATTCACTAGTATCTGTCATATTTGAAGTTACCTCAGCGTTTGGAACCTGTGGACTATCGACAGGAATTACACCAGACCTAACGAATATTAGTAAATTTATTTTAATGGGTCTAATGTTTATAGGGCGAATAGGAATTCTTGCGTTTTTAGTATCGATGAGTGTAGATCATGGACATGCTAACATTAAATATCCAGTAGAAAAAATAATAATCGGCTAGAAAATAAGCGAACAGAATAAAGGCTGTCTCAACATGATTGAATTCAAATCATTTTTGAGACAGCCTATTATTTTATGAAGTATATGAATATTTAAAGTCTAAATAATTTATTTAATAGGTCCCGCATTGATGATAGACTCAGGCATGTCAGAGAACTTCAAGAAGTTTTTCTTAAAACGATCGGCAAGGTCTTGTGCCTTCTCGTCATATGCATTTTTATCTGCCCAAGTATTACGAGGAATCAGCACTTCATTAGGAACACCTGGGCAAGAGACAGGCATATTAAACCCAAAGATTTCATCTGTTACGTATTCCACTTGATCTAAAGTCCCATCCATAATCGCGTTAATCATACTGCGTGTATATGGGAGATTCATACGTTTTCCGACGCCATAAGGACCACCAGACCAACCAGTGTTTACTAAATAAACTCGTGCGTTACGTTGCTCAATTTTTTCCCCTAGCATCTTAGCGTATACTACAGGAGGTAATGGCAAGAACGGAGCGCCAAAGCAAGTCGAGAAAGTAGCTTGCGGCTCTGTAATTCCTCGCTCTGTACCAGCTAGCTTACTTGTATAACCAGACAAGAAGTGATACATAGCTTGTTCTTTCGTAAGTTTAGCAACTGGAGGTAAAACACCAAATGCATCAGCAGTTAAAAATACAACAACATTTGGATGACCAGCAGTACCTGCTAAAATCGCGTTCGGAATATAATGAACTGGGTACGCTGCACGAGTGTTTTCTGTAAGTTCAGAACTATCGTAGTTCGGGTTTCTCTTCTCATCAATCACAACGTTTTCTAATACAGAGCCGAATTTAATAGCATCCCAAATTTGTGGTTCCGTTTCGCGAGAAAGTTTAATGCATTTAGCATAACATCCACCTTCGAAATTGAAAACACCATGATCTGACCAGCCATGCTCGTCATCACCAATCAAGAAACGGTTCGGGTCTGCCGACAAAGTTGTTTTTCCAGTGCCAGATAATCCGAAGAATAATGCAACATCATTGGATTGCCCAACGTTTGCTGAACAGTGCATCGGAAGAATATTTTGTTGAGGAAGTATATAATTTAGCAAGCTAAATACAGTTTTTTTCATTTCACCAGCATATTGAGTACCACCGATGATCACAACTTTTCTAGAAAAGCTCACGATAATAAAAGCTTCTGAATTTGTTCCGTCAATTTCAGGAACTGCTTGGAACCCTGGGGCAGACACAATTGTAAATTCTGGTTGGAAATTTACCAATTCGTTAGATGTTGGGCGGCATAGTAACTGTCGAATGAAAAGATTATGCCAAGCGAATTGATTCACTACACGAATCGGTAAACGATATCGCTCATCTTTACCACCAAAACCTTCGAATACATACTTCTTTTTATCTTCTAAAAAGTTCAGTACTTTTTCATAGAGAAGATCAAATTTCTCAGCAGAGAAAGGTTGATTGACTGTACCCCAATCAATTTTACTATGTACTAAAGGCTCATCTACAATAAACTTATCCTTAGGCGAACGACCAGTATACTTCCCAGTTGTAGTCCTAAAGGCGCCGGTTTCTGTTAATACTCCTTCACCATTTGCTAACGCTCGTTCTACTAATAATGGAACAGGCAAATTCTTCTCTGTTAAGCTAGAATTTACAAGACTGCTTAATTTGTCTCCTAGGGTATCCATACTAACTTCCTCTCTCGTGTATTTTCTATATAGTAATTCAAATCAATATCCTATTTAATAATTGTAGTATTATTTGAACTGTTATGCAACAAAAAATCTTCCCTAAGTTTACCTTGTTCGCTGGAACGTTTTGCTAATTCAGTATCAATAGCATTAAGGACTTCCCATTTTTTTAGGCTCCATGTGGGTCCTATCAGTAATTCTCTAGGACTATCACCAGTTAATCGATGAATAATCATTTCCTTAGGCAATATTTCAATCGTATTTACAACTAATTGAATATACTCGTTCATAGTTAAAAGAGGGAATGGATTTGCTTGATAATAAAGCTCTAAAGGGGTATTTTTCATCACATGAAGCAGATGGAATTTTATTCCTTGGATTGGTAATGAAGATACCGCTTGTGAGGTTGTAATCATGTCTTGTTCCGTTTCACCTGGTAAACCGTAGATTATATGAGCACAAGTTTTTATTTTATGTTTTTGTAGTTTTTGCAGTCCTTCAATAAATTCTTGATAGGTATGACCTCGTTGGATCAGCATACCAGTATCGTCGTGAATCGTTTGCAGCCCTAACTCAACCCAAAGATATGTTTTTTGATTAATCTCCGATAACAAATCAATGACTTCATCAGGTAAGCAATCAGGCCTTGTGGCAATCGATAGGCCCACAACACCGGGAAAATTTAGAGCTTGATCATAGATTTTACGCAAAAAATCTATTGGTCCGTAAGTGTTTGTAAATGCTTGAAAATAAGCAATGTAATTTGCCTCCGGCCACTTGTTATGCATCATTGTTTTTGTCTGTAAGTATTGCTGTTCAAGATTTAAGTGTACCTCTCCAGCATAATCTCCAGAACCTCTACTACTACAGTATATACAACCAGAGGTTCCTAATTTCCCATCTCGATTTGGACAGGTGAACCCAGCGTCAAGTGGTAATTTAAATATCTTTTTTCCAAATGTTTGTCGTAAATGGTAGTTCCAAGAGTGATAACGTTTATCGCCCCACACATGATCACCTCCACAAGGATGTTGTTACGTTCTGCCATTAAGAATATACCATGTATATCAATTTTCTACAAAAAATCATTTCTTCCATCCTTTACATGGTGTACATACTTAGATAAAATGGCTAAAAGGAATAATTCCACCAATAGGTGATATAGGATGATAACTTAATGAACAACATAGAACAACTAGTCTCGTGGATGAAAGAATCACAATTGACAACAGTATTTACAGGTGCAGGGATGAGTACGGAATCAGGATTGCCAGATTTCCGTTCAAATAACGGATTGTGGAAAAGCGGTGATCCGAGCAAATTAGCATCTACAGAAGCACTAAATGATAATTTTAAAGAATTTATCGCATTTTATCATGAACGAATCTTACAATTAAAACAGTATACTCCCAATGAAGGACATAGAATATTAGCGAAATGGCAAGGGGATGAATTGATTCATGCTATCATTACTCAAAATGTTGACGGTTTCCATCAGCTAGCTGGTGCGACAAACGTATTGGAACTACACGGAACATTAGCTAAAATGAGATGTCTGGGATGCCGTAAAATTTATGATAGTATGGACTATATAGCTGGACAAGAAATTTGTGTGAAATGTCAGGGGAACGTACGACCATGTGTAGTACTATTCGGTGAAGCATTACCACAAATGGTATTAGAACTAGCTTTTGCAGAAGCTGCGCGTAGCCAATTATTCATCGTATTAGGTTCATCACTTGAGGTTTCTCCAGCAAATATGCTGCCATTGCATGCAAAAAATGCAGGGGCTAGACTATGTATTATCAATAGAGACGAAACTCGAATGGATGTAGAAGCGGACTTAGTTATTCGCGAAAATATTGGAGCTGTTTTAGAAGAAGTAAATCGCCAATTCACAACAAAAAAAACCCGGTAAGGGTTTTTTTAATTCGTACTATAGTTTTTCATGATTTGGTTTTTTATTGACTATATCAATTGCCTTCGTAATTTCAATGACCGCATCACTATTAAACTGATTCGATAAAGTATTAAGTTTTGTGAACACTTCGCCTTTGCGAGTGCCTACATATTTTGGGGGCAGATGATTTAATGCAATCGCCATAATATCAACTTTACATTCTTCACAATCACACACGTGATTCGATTGCTGTAGAACATCTGCTAATGCATCTTCCACTACTTTTTCCATCATGTTATATAATTTGATACGCATAGGATACCTCATCCCTTACTGGTTTCTTTTCATCGTTTTGTTAGAAGTATAGGGTAATTTAATCTTTAGTAACAAGGAAATTAGCAACGCTTTTTTGTAGCTTTTGTGTAGTAAGAAGTGCTTCTTTCAAGATTTCAAGTTCATCTTTGCCAAGCATATGTGGTTCTACTTTGTGGTTTGGCTTTTTATTAAGCTTTCTCTTACGTATATTTGCTTCTAATGATAACTTTAGTAAAATTTCTAATGCTTCTTTATATTTTTTTGCTTCAAATTTTGAAAAGTGACCCATATCTACTAGTTCGTCAATGCGTTCAAATGTTGAGTTCTTTTCTGCTCCGAAACGTAAAGCATAGAGTCTGACACAATTTACAATGTGCATAAAACCATCATTGCGTAAATCAATTAAACCTTTATCTTCACCAGATTGTGCCGTTACAATTTGCCCCAGAACATCGATTGGGACGTCCTTTTGCAATTCAATCGATGCTAGGTTATGGACAAACATCGTAGCTGGCTTTGCCTGATCGATAATATAATAACGTAAATCTTCCGCAATTCTTTTCTTACCATAGATGAAACGGAAATCCAATAGGTAAGTGGAGAGCTGGATTTCATCTTGTTTGGATGAATTTAGCCATTGGTTCACTTGCTTGAACCAATTCGTTAAAGACAAGCACCAGGCAGGATTATTAGCAGTTATGTTCTGCTCGGACGCTAATAAACCACAATCTTCTAAACCTCTGACTATTTTTTCAGTGAAAGCAGTGAAGTATTCTTCTACCTTTTGTACACGATTTGGTGGTGGGTCATTATATAAAAGAGCATTCGTTTGGAATGTACGTAAAATTTGTTCTTTTCGTCCTGCATCTCCTAGTGATAGCCAGCAGTATTCCACCGGTGGTGCGCCTAATCCGTCGTCTATCATCTGTTTTTCGACAATTTGAATGATTTTACGTACGACGCGATCTTGGAATTCGGTAAGAATCGTGCTAATTTCGTAAGCTGGTGCCTGCTCATTTATTAAAGCTTCCAGCACTTTATCGATTTCTTTTTGAGCATTAGCTAACTCTTCGATTGTCGATTGTTTTTCTATGCTGTCTACAATCGATAGGGTACCAACACTACGAGCCTTCATTAAGTCCTTTACAGTTACAATCCCAATCAGTTTATCGTCTTCGATGACTGGTAAATGTTTTATATGATTTTGCACCATCTTTAGTAGGGCATCGTAATAATATGCATTGGCTTCAATAGTATGTAGTGGATGGCCCATAATTTCAACGGCAGTTATGTTCGTAATATCTTTTTCCTTTGCTATAACTTTTTTGATTAAATCAGATTCCGTTACAATACCCATTGGAACATTGTCATTTTTCTTAGTTACTACAATAGAACTGATTTTATGCTCAAGAAATAATTTAGCGATTTGTGTTATTTTCTCGCTCGGTGGGCAAGTAAGTACTCGTGCTGTCATAAATTCACCAATTTTTTTGCGGAATGGTAAAGTTTCAATGCCCAGCTTATGATGGGAGATTTCTTCGTGTAATTCTCGATAGATTTTCAATAACCGTTCACTGATTGTACGGGTCATTTCTTCAGAGAAAGCTGGGTTAGAATTTACAAGTTCCAGGAATGTTTGACGACTTAAAGCTAAGCATGTAAGGGGTTGCACAGCTTGCACGGAGATTGGTGGTGCAGATGCTGCCATCGCTGCTGCTTCACCAAAGAAACTACCTGGTCGGAAGAATTCAATCACCGATTCTTCACCATCGGACATAGTTAGCATTGCCATTGCCATTCCTTCAATTACTACGTAAACCTCATTTAGTGCCTCTTTCTCTTTAAATACGAACTCTTGCTCATTGTACGTTTTTAAATATGCCTTTTCTACAAGCTCATCTATAGCAGAAGTAGGAAGCTTATTAAAAGGGGAAGTCTGTACTAAAATATCGCGTGTTTTCTGTTCCATTTAGACACTCCTTCCAACGATTTTCTTAGTTTAACAATAATATTTAGGGATGAAAAAATCAACCAAAATGTTCTAGTTCCTATAGATGGGTAGTATACCCATTTTTCATTATATCATGTTATTAGAAATAATCCTTTACATATGTATTATAACAGGATAAAATTTGTGTATTAACCGAATATTTCACAAGCTAGGGGAGCCGATAATGGCTGAGAGGAGAAATCCGACCCTTTGAACCTGATATGGATAATACCAGCGAAGGAAAGCTTAGAGAATGCTATATGTAATGCTTTGCTTATTACATTAGGATTATTAATCACTAAGCTTCCTGTATATCAGGAGGCTTTTCTTGTTTTTTATTATGATTGATCTTAAGAAATAAGTATTTATATCAATATATAGAAGAAAGGAGAAATGTAAATGAAGGTGACAATTAACGGCAAAGAAGAGCAACTAACAGTAGAAGGGTTAAGTATCTTGGAATGGGTTGTGGAAAAAGGCCTACAGCCGCAGCAATTGGTCATTGAACACAACGGTCAGGTAATCGAACAAGAACAATGGTCCCATATAACTCTGAAAGAAAACGATCAACTAGAGGTATTGCGTTTTGTAGGGGGAGGTTGATTTTGTGACCGGCATTAGGAACGAATCGATTTGCATATAGCAAAGGGGGAACTGTTGTGGGTGAACAAGATACATTAGAAATTGGTGGACAATCGTTAACGAGCCGCTTGCTAGTCGGTACGGGGAAGTTTGCCAGTCATCAGGTAATGCAAAAATCAATTCTTCACTCACAAAGCCAAATAGTAACAATGGCGTTGCGAAGAATTGATTTTGACTCAGAACAAGAAAATGTACTGAATTATATTCCAGATACTTGTACACTTTTACCGAATACATCGGGAGCTCGTAATGCAGAAGAAGCTGTACGAATCGCCCGCATTGCAAAGGCTGCGGGTTGTGGGAACTGGATTAAGATAGAAGTAATTAAAGACAATAAATATTTGCTGCCTGATAATTACGAAACGATAAAAGCTACGGAAATCTTGGCCAAAGAAGGGTTTATTGTACTACCGTATATGAGTCCAGACCTAATGGTAGCGAAGCAGTTAGTTGATGTAGGGGCAGCGGCAGTGATGCCATTAGGGGCACCTATTGGTTCGAATCGTGGATTACTAATGAAAGAAATGATTCGCATATTAATTCAGGAGATATCGTTACCAATCATTGTAGATGCTGGCATTGGTAAGCCATCGCAAGCAGCAGAAGCAATGGAGATGGGGGCAGCAGCAGTGCTTGTAAACACTGCAATTGCTACAGCAGATGATCCTGTGTTAATGGCAGAGGCCTTTGCGCAAGCAGTGAAGGCTGGGCGTACAGCGTTTTTAGCAGGCCCTGGCGCAATTAAGGAGTATGCGGAAGCTTCTTCTCCATTAACTGGGTTTCTGAAGTGAGGGATGATATGAGTTTTTATCCAGTCTATAAAACGTATGAGCAATACTCCATTGAAGATTTTTTTCTTACGATTACCGATTCTCATGTTCACAAGGTATTACAAAAGGAATCGCTTGATGAGTGGGACTATTTAACACTACTATCACCAACCGCTGCTAACCATCTGGAAACAATTGCCCAAAAGGCGAATCAAGTAACAGTGCAATACTTCGGGAAGACAATCGGGCTATATACACCCATCTATTTATCAGATCACTGTGTAAACCAATGCTCATATTGTAGTTTCAATAGTAAGCACACATTTCGTCGGAATAGACTCACGATGGAGCAGGTAGAGCAAGAAGCCAAGATTATTGCTGCCACAGGGCTAAAACATATTCTGGTACTTACTGGGGAATCTCGCAAAGTTTCACCTGTATCCTACATTCAAGAAGCTGTTCAGGTGCTTAAGCGCTATTTTTCATCAATCTCAATTGAGATTTACCCTCTAGAACTAGTTGAATATCAATCACTATGTAAATCCGGTGTGGATGGTTTGACAATTTATCAAGAAGTATATGATGAGGCAATTTATAAGGAAGTCCATGTTGCAGGGCCAAAAAAGGATTATCTGTACCGTTTAGATGCACCAGAACGAGGGTGTATTTCGGGAATGAGAACTGTCAATATAGGCGCGTTACTTGGACTTGGAGACTTCTACAAGCAGGCCTGGGCAACAGGGCTTCATGCTCAATATCTGCAGCAGAAATATGCTGATGTAGAAATAGGTGTGTCATTACCAAGAATGCGCCCTCATATCGGTAGCTTTCAGCCTCACTCGATCGTAGATGACCGTCAGATGGTCCAAATGTTGATGGCTTTGCGTTTATTTATCCCAAGGATAGGAATTAACATATCTACCCGTGAGCAATCGCAATTTCGGGATTCAATTCTGCCTCTTGGAGTCACTCGAATGTCAGCAGGGGTGTCTACGAAAGTAGGTGGACATAGCGGGCAGGAAGATACTTCAGAACAATTTGCGATTTCTGATACACGCTCTGTAGACGAGATGATGAGGATGATTTACCAAAGGAATTATCAGCCAGTATTGAAAGATTGGCACTTAATTTAGAAGGAGGGGATTACTTGAATCCATTTGAACAAGCCCTTGCTAACTACATGGGAGCGGGAAATCTAGCAAAGGTACAATCTATCACCATTGGAATTGCAGGTGCAGGAGGACTGGGTTCGAACTGTGCGTTTAATTTAGTTCGAAGCGGCTTCCGAAAGTTTGTAATCGTAGATTTTGATGTATTAGAATATAGCAATTTAAATCGACAATTCTACTTTATGGATCAAATTGGAAGACCTAAGGTGGAAGCATTGAAAGAAAATTTATTAAGAATTAATCCAGACATTGAAGTCTCAATCTTTCAAACTAGACTGGAAAGCGATAATTTGGAGGTATATTTTGGCAATTGTGATATTATTGTAGAAGCGTTTGACACGGTAGAAAGTAAAAAAATGATTGTGAGCAAATATATGAACTCGCAAAAAAAACTTTTAGTATCTGCTTCAGGTTTAGCTGGATGGGGAAATAGTGATGACATAAAAGTTAGTAAAATTAAAGATTCATTTTACTTAGTTGGTGACTTACAGTCAGGTGTTTGTCATGGCGTGCCTCCGATATCGCCAAGGGTGAACATTGCGGCAGCGAAACTAGCAGATATTATTTTAGCCAATGTATTAAGTGATTGAGACTATAGTAGAGTAGGGATGTCTATTATGAAGAGTAGGAATGATGCGCGGCAGTTATTAAGAAGCTTATTCTCTGATATATATTGCATCACTTCAGAGGAACATTCACAGGGTCGTTCAAATATTTCCGTTGTACAAGAAATGATAGACTCTGGGATTCGTATCATTCAATATCGAGAGAAAGATAAGAAGGCGTTATACAAATACCAAGAATGCGTCGCTATTAGAGAAATGACGAAGGCAGCAGGGGTTACTTTTATCATCAATGACGATATCGACCTAGCAATAGCAATTGGTGCTGATGGTGTACATATTGGTCAGGAAGATTTACCACTACCAATTGTTCGACAGCTCGTAGGAAGTGATATGTTCATAGGGCTTTCCACGCACGCTCCTGAACAAGCGATACAAGCTTTGGAATTAGGTGCGGACTATATTGGTGTAGGTCCAATCTACAAAACTTTCACTAAGAAAGATGTCTGCGAACCAGTGGGGTTAGAGTATCTAGATTTTGTAGTGAAACATATTGATATCCCCTTTGTAGCAATTGGCGGTATTAAAGAGCATAATATCCAGCAAGTAAAAGAGCGAGGGGCCAACTGTTTTTGCCTGGTAACAGAAATCGTCGGTGCTGCTAACATCTCACATACGATACAGCAAATCCGAAAGCGAATTCAATCGGTATAGTTTTAAAAGGAGTGAGGATGTATTGAAAACAGGTTTAACAATTGCTGGTTCCGATTCTTCCGGTGGAGCGGGAATTCAAGCAGATTTGAAAACGTTTTCAGCTCTTGGAGTCTACGGAATGAGTGTTATCACGGCAATTACAGCCCAAAACACAGTGGGAGTTCAGGCCGTTGAGGAAGTAAGTGGTAACATGGTAGGACAACAAATTGATGCGATATTTCAGGATATTCCAGCAGATGCAGTGAAAATTGGGATGGTATCTAGTGCGAATATCATACAGGTAATTGCGGATAAAGTGAAGCAGTACAATATGAAACATGTCGTACTAGATACGGTCATGATTTCGAAGAGTGGCTGTCATTTACTAAAGCCAGAAGCCATTGAAGCCTTGAAAAAATATTTAATACCATCTGCATATATCGTTACCCCGAATATTTTCGAAGCGGAAGTTTTAACAGAAATGAAAATTCGAACAATTGAAGACATGCAATCTGCTGCTCGGAAAATCTATGAAATGGGAGTTCCGTATGTAGTAGTAAAAGGTGGGCATTTAGAACAACAAGATTGTGTAGATATCTTATATGATGGTTCGGATTTTAGATACTACTCTACTAATAGAATTGATACGAAAAACACACACGGAACTGGCTGTACGTTTTCGGCGGCCATTGCTTCCCATCTGGCATTAGGGAAATCAGTCGAGGATAGTATCGATGCAGCAAAACAATATATCACGAAAGCGATTGAGAAATCTCTCTCCCTTGGCAATGGAGTAGGTCCAACTCATCACTTCCACGAATTTTATTAAAAAATATTAGGAGGAGTTCCGTTGACACAATTTGAAAGTGCACGATTAGGAATCATTACAGAGGAAATGAAACAAGCTGCAGAATTAGAGGGTATTTCACCAGAAGTTATACGAGAAGGTATTGCAAAAGGAGAAATCGTCTTACCTCGCAATATTAATCATAAGGGCATTAGGCCAATAGCCGTAGGAAAAGGATTATCCACTAAAGTAAATGCCAATATTGGAACTTCTGAATCTTATCCGGAACTAGAGAACGAATTACTTAAGTTAGAAGTAGCGTTAAAAGCTGGCGCCCATTCCGTGATGGATTTAAGTACTGGTGGCGATATTGATCAAGTACGTCGAGAAATTATCAAAAGATCAGATGTAATGGTTGGTACAGTTCCAATTTATCAAGCGTTAGTAGAAGTGGCTAACAAAGGAAAATCACTTGTTGAGCTAACGGCAGATGACATGTTCAAATCGATTGAGAAACATTGTAGTGACGGGGCAGACTTTATAACAGTACACTGCGGTGTAACGATGAAGGTTATTAATGAGTTGAAAGAAAGAGGCCGTGTCATGGATATCGTCTCTCGTGGCGGTTCATTCATGACAGCTTGGATGCTTCACAATAATCAAGAAAACCCGCTCTTCTCACAATTTGATCGCATGTTAGAAATAGCCAAGAAATATGATGTAACCTTAAGTCTTGGAGATGGATTACGCCCTGGATGTTTAGAGGATGCAACGGATAGCCCACAGATCCAAGAAATGATTATCTTAGGAAGCCTAGTCAAACGTTCAAGAGATGCTGGGGTACAGGTTATGGTTGAAGGACCAGGACACGTTCCGTTAGATCAAATCGAAGCAAATATGAAAATCGAGAAAACATTATGCTTTAATGCTCCATTCTATGTTTTAGGGCCATTAGTGACAGATATTGCACCTGGTTACGATCACATTACATCCGCTATCGGTGGGGCAATCGCAGCATCTAGTGGTGCTGACTTCTTATGTTATGTTACACCAGCAGAACATCTTGGTCTTCCAACTCTAGAGGACGTGAAGGAAGGTGTCATAGCTTCTCGTATTGCAGCCCATGCAGCAGATATTGTGAAAGGTGTTAAAGGGGCGAGAGAATGGGATTTAAAGATGGCACAAGCCCGTAAAGCATTAGATTGGGAAGCACAAATTAATCTAGCAATTGATCCAGAGAAAGCATCTCGACTTCGCAAGGAGAAGAATAAAGATGAGGAAGAATGTTGCACGATGTGTGGACAATTTTGTGCATACAAATTAATTAGTGAGCACCTCGGAACCACGTATAAAGGCGGCTGCTAAAAGATAATAACAGACACAATTTCATTTTTCCAGAACACATCTATAAACTAGAAATAGTATAGATGTGTTTTTTTGAAAAAGTATGAGTGAATATTAGAATTGAGATAAAAGTAAAAATATTCTGATTTTAGCAGGAATATAAATATAGATATAGAATTTATTAATTATGTTAAATTATTCTAAACATAAAAAGGTGGGAATGCAGCGATGATGTGGAAAGAAAAGTATAGAATAGGTGTACCATTAATTGATGAACAACATGAAGAACTTTTTCGTAGAGTCTCTGCTTTTATCGAAACGGTACAATCGCAAGGAGATTGGGATTCCAAACTAGAAAAAGTAAAAGAGACATTAGCGTTTATGCAGGAGTATGTAGTCAGTCACTTTAATGACGAAGAAGCATTTCAAGAACAAATAAATTACCCAGATATAGAGAACCATAAGCAATCGCACGTGCAGTTTAAAGATGCTGTTGCAGTATATGCCAACCGTTTTGAAAATGAAGGGTTAAATGAAGAATTAGTACAAGAGTTTGGAGGCAAGTTAGTCACTTGGCTTATTTTACATGTGGCTGCCACAGACCAAAAATTAGGTCAGTTTGTCAAAAGCAAGGAGGAAGAGTAAACAATGAAAGCGGAATATATTAATCCCTTTTATACGGCTACGAACGACGTATTTCGCATGATGCTAGACTTAGATGTACAAAGAGGCAAGATTGGTCTAGTAGAAGAAATGGTTTCAAGTAAAGAAGCGAATGTATTACTCGGTGTAACTGGGGACTTAAAAGGGAGTATTTTATTTAGTTTTCCTAAAGATATGATATTGGAAATGGTACGAATTATGTGTGGAATGAAGATGCAAGAAATCGACAGCTTCGTATCCTCTGCACTCGGGGAAATTGCAAATATTGTTGGGGGCAACGCAATAACTAACCTTACCTCTTTGGGCTATACTTGTGATATAGTTCCTCCACAGATCTTCGTAGGACAATATCGATCTCTATCCATGGCATCACAAAAATCTCTTCAATTAACTATGGTTACTTCCATCGGTGAGTTTGAACTTAATATATTCTTAAAAGAGAGATAATTACATATTGATAGATTTTATAAAAAAACGGAAGGTATATCGTTTCTAGATATATTCTTTCGTTTTTTTATGATGCCCAAATTTTCGTGGTCAAGCTACTGATAGCTGGGTTTTTGCATACATTATTCTAGGCTATAGATAAAAGTCTAGAAAAATTGAAACGGAGGAATTTATAGCTATGAGCACTGCAAGCACGAACTCATGCAATAAAGTGTCTAAAGAGAAACTGCTAAGAGAAATTCAAGAATTAGAATTCGTAGCAGTAGAACTCACCCTATATTTGGATATGTATCCAACAGATAAAAGGGCTGTATGCCAATACAACATGGTTTCGGAGAAAATGAACAGACTGAAAACACAATATCAAATGGAATTCGGCCCGTTATATAGTTTTGGAGAGTTTCCAAGCAAATATCCATGGGAATGGGTTAGAACGCCTTGGCCGTGGGAACTATAGGAAGCCATTTTTAAAAAGGAGGAACAATTACTGTGTGGATTTATGAAAAGAAATTACAAATACCTGTAAGAGTTGAAAAATGTGATATGCAAATGGCTAAGTTTTTAATTACTCAATATGGTGGAGTAATATCTATCTTTTGCCCCTCATAAATCGTTACAGATTGCACCATATCACGAATAGCACTTTGTTTTGCCTCTAATGAATCACTGCATAGAGTAGAAGAATAATATGTAACTTTGTCCTGAATCCTTTTTTTAATTTCTTCCGGACTTAAATTATTGGCCAAAGTCTCTATCAATTGGCTTCTTCTCTGCTCAAGTTCTTTCTGCTCTTTATTTAAACGATCTTTAGCCTGTTTTAACAAATCAATTGACACTATCCCTAATTCATATGCCCTAAACTGCTTCTGAAAGCGCTCATCAATCAATGATAAATTCTTCTCAACATGCTTTAATTCAGATTCTATTTGCTGCCGGTTGGATAATTCAACTTTTAAATCACCAACAAAATCAGTTTTATCAAGATTCAGTAATTCATTGATTACTGCTGCTTCTAATTTTTCAACATGAATAAAGTGGGAAAAGCACTGGCCTTTCTTTACATATCCTGAGCAATGGTATTTGGGTATTATCGTATACTGTTTATTTGCTATAATCCGTGGTTTAGCACTCATTCCATACATCTTTTCACCACAGTGTCCGCAGTATACTATTCCTGATAACAAATATATACTCTTCTGAGTTTGGACTGGAACGCCTTTAGTTTTTAGCAACTTATCCTGTAACTTCTCGTATGTTTCATTATCTAATATTCCTTCATGTGTATTTTCGACCAAAAGCCATTCGTCCTGAGGTCTTTCAATTGTTTTTTTGCCTTTCTTGTAAGTACGGTTCCACCAACTATTGCCTCGGAGCATTTCATTATTTTCATAATAGATTCGTACTGCTTTAGCCGTCCACATGTTTCCTCGTTTAGTAAGAATCCCACTCTCGTTAAACATTTTTGCTACAATCCATGGCCCTTGGTCTGAGATAATCATTTCAGCACCTTTTATAGCCCAAATAGCCTCTTGTTCATTTATGCGTATCTCACAATTACCACCAATACCATCTTTCTTAGATGCAATTTTACCAGTCTCAATATCTACAAGGTCAAAACCATAACATGGCTTATTAACTGGCTTACCTTCTTTAGCAATGTGGTACATGTTATCACGTACACGCTCCGCAATTCGTTCACGTTCAAACTCTGCTACAGCGCCTAACACTTGCAATGTTAATCTTCCGGCCGGCGTATTCGTATCAAAAGCTTCACTCACAGATACAAAAGAAACGGAATGGTCCTGAAAAAAATCGATGAGATTCAATAAGTCTAGCAATCGACGACTCATACGGTCCAGCTTAGTGACCATGACTTTAGAGATCTGCTTTTGTTTTACCATGTCTATAATTTCATTAAGTTTTGGACGGTCAATATCTTTAGCCGAATAACCATCGTCAATAAATAGCTCGTAATGGTCCCATCCTTGAGCAATACAATATGCTTGCAAGCGTGTCTGCTGCTCTGATATGGAGAAACCTTCGCGTGCCTGTTCATCAGTCGATACTCGAACATATAAGGCTATTTTCATGACCGTTCAACTCCTTTGACTCTTTATATAACAAAATCCTATTTTTTATCTGCTCTAATCTTTTCACAACCAATGATTCTGTGACGGTAAAGTTTTCTGATAGAAAAGGTACTATGTCGTATTCATTGAGATCATAGTGCTGCAGCATGTAATAGGGGAGAGTAGCGTACATTGCAAATGTATTCGCTTGGTTCTCCTGTAATTCCAAGAATGCCTTTGGTAACATATAATGCTTTCCACAATGTCGTAATAAGTGGCAGAGTTCATGGAAGAATTCTTCATGTTGCTGCTCTTTTGAAAGCCTACTATCAATTGTGATACTTCGGAAACGCACTTGCTCTAATGAATGGCTTGGAAGTTCTTTATAATTGAGAAATATACTGAATTCACGGCATATTCTTACTGGATTTATGTCCTCAGGAGATACAATTTTCAACCAATTATATTTCTTGTAAATCCAATCTTCTAAGTGGGTTGTTTTATACATTATATCACTCCGTTTAGAATATATGTTCGCTTTATAGGTAAAAAGAAAAGCCTTTCGGCCTTATGGTAATTAGTTTGCACATGCAAGTCCTTCTGCTTTTATGTCAGCAACTCTTTGCTTTGCAATGCCATTGATACGATCTAATTGATCTAACGTTGCATATGGTCTGTTTTTTATTAAATCATCAACCCTTTTTTCGTCAATATGAATTATATTCATCAACTCTTCCCTAGATGCAGTATTGACGTTTATGGTGCCAGGAGGGCAATCTTGTTTCGGTTCAGCAGCAGGCTGTGTAGTTACTTGTGCTTGTACTGGTTCCTCTTTTTTAGTTTCAGTTGCTAATTGAGTAGCTACTGGAGCCACAGGTTGTTCCTTCTTAACTTGAGCTAGTACTGGTTGTTGCGCAGAAGTATCTGGGGTAGTAGTTGCAGGTGATACAGGATTAACAGCTGGTTCTTCTTTCTCAGTTTCTACAGCTGGTTCTTTAGCAACTTCAATATCTCCAGTCGAATCTTCACCTGGCTTGTCCAATTCGCTATTCGAATCACTTGGTACTTGAGCCTGATTTAGTGATGCTGTCTCTTCTCCACCACCGATGGCACCAATTATCAAGAATCCAGCGATCAACCATACCCACCACTTTTTATAAAAAGGTTTTTTAGTTCTCTCTTCTTGCATCAATATCTCTCCTTTATAAATCATTCGAAAGCCTGTCTTATGTTACTACATTTTACAGCATATCGATGGTAAAGTTCAGAACTTTCGTTCGACATAATTCGACATGAATTGTCGGAAAGTGTCGAATGAATTATGTATATTTTTTTCTAAATATATTTTATTCTTGTTTAATAATATATAGTAATGGAGGATAAAAATGACAACTAGGAAAGTTCGATTTGAATATTATCATGTAACATTTAGAAAAAAATCAGATGGAAATAATGATAGAGATAGAGAATTTGATTTAGTGAGATGGATTGACAAAGCTACTAAAAAATCACTAGAAGGTAGAACCTATGATTATAAAGATGAACAAGCAAGATTAGAACAAGGTTATTGGGATGATGAGCTTCAGTATTATTGTTTGCATTTTGTTCGTCTTAGAGATACCAATATACCATCTAGAGCAAAAGCAAACGAAAAGGTAGAACCAATTGAGTTAGAAGATGACGAATACATTGGTGAGGAAGTATCGGCGCTTTATGATGAAAATCATCATATTCTTATGCTTCAGAGAAATAAATATAGTTTAGGTCCACAAGGTATAGAGGAATACTTAAATCTTGTCTGGGATAAAGAAGATGAAACAATTTATCTAAGAGCAATATGTCCACCTGATGCGATTGAATTAGCAAGAAAAGCGTCAGAGTATAGACGCATCAATTTGAGGTTAGCGGACATAAACACACGTGCAAGTGAATCGATACTAAATAGCTTAAAATCACCTTTATGAAATATCATCTCTTCCTTTGAAGAATATAATGGGATAAATGCTCAAATAATTATAAGTGTTGGAACAACAAAAGGATCCTTGGATGATTCAACGATACAAGATACTTTGGATGATATACAAGAATATAAGGGGCTTTTTTCCAAAGCGGAAATATCAAAAAAAAATTGTGAAGATACGCGTGTGGAAATAATTGATTTGTTTGAGCATAAGGCCCATGATATATGTACTTTTAGAATGGAAAGAAGAGAATCACTTAATCATTTGTCTATTGCTAAAGAAATGTGGATGATTTATAGTCAATATGAAGACTGCGAAAATAGGAGAAGTGAGATAATTAACTACTTAAGATGCTAGGAGGTTGGTAGCATGAGAAGTACCTTTGATGATATGATAAAATTAGTTGCAGATTGGGTATTTCCTCTATTAATTGCATCCGTCTTGTCTTATATAACATATACATTAGGTTTTGATAACCAAGTGAAAAATGTTGATAAATTATTCGATAATGCAATAATGTTCTCATCAATTATTTTGGGTTTCTTAGGGGCTTTATTAGGAATTTTAGCAACTATTAGAAATTCAAGTGTTGTAAAAGAGATATTTAATAGCAATAAAGAAAATATAATAAAGCGATATTTTTATGAAGCATTTATTTCTGGTTTCATGATAGTTTTGCTTTCTAGTATATTACATATAGTTTTGGAAATGGACAGATTGGTTACTAAATTTCTTTTCATAAGCTGGTATTTTTCTGTATTTTATTTTGCCATATCGGCATATAGAATAATTAATATTCTTATGGGAATATTGTTTGTTAGCAACAAAAACAAATCACGTCCTGATAGCAATAGGATTGGTGACAGTGCAGAAAGAGAAGAGTTAAGAAAAAAGTTAACAATTAAGAAATAATCACCAATAAAAGAAGAAAGCAGCCCATGCGGAGCTGCTTTTTTTAATTAATTTGTAAAATCAATAGAAAGCCTAGGAATAATATGATTGATATTACCAAAATTGCAATCACAGATCCCTTTATTTCTTCTCCTGAAGGAGTATATCTTACAGGAATCTTTCTACCATCTCTTAAAATCACGTGTGACACCTTATAACATTTTCTGTATCTAGTAATACCAGTACAGAATGCAGTAGGTCCTGCTTTCCCAAGATATTGTTCTTTCCATGTTTTGTATTTGTATTCTACTATATCATTACCATACATTTCTTTAATTTGAGCAAAAGCCTTTTCATCTGTCTTATCTATAGGCATAAATTAACCCCCTATACTACAAATTTCGACAAACCCATATAAAGCACAAAAACGACAATCCACGAAGGAAGTCGTTTTTTCTGTTCGCTATTCTTTTATTCTGCATATGTTTTATTATTTTATTAAAGTGATACTAAACAGGTCTTCTTCTTATAGAACGAATAGCAATCTCATGCTCACCAATGATTTCATTAATAGACTTTTGGTCATCCAGTATCAATCTGACATTATCGCCAGTCTCAGTAATAGCTTGCGTAATATAGGGAAGATCAGCAACATCATCCTTGGTAGCCATGGTAATCTCAATATTCGCAACACGTGAATTAAGCTTTTGCAGTTCGCTAAGAATTAGATCCAATTTGTCACTCATCTTAATCATCCTTTATAAGTTTACTTTCTTTAATAAATCTATTCTATATCAACAATAGCTTTTTATAAAGTTTTATTATTTTATTATCAATATAATAGCTTTACTAGCGCCAGTAAAGCGCACTAGGTAGTTTAACTATTGTACATCGTTAGTTTTCTAAATCGTAGAACAGTTGATTTTACTAAATTCACATATATTAACGCAATTTTATTAGCTGTTAACCAGTAATATTTATAACTTTACTTTTGACCGTTTTCATTATTCTTCTGCTCAGCCATATGCAGTAGGAACTTTATATGTTCTCTAGCTTTTACTTTATCCTCATCAGACAATTTCTCATAGTCCTTGAAAAACACATGAGCATCCTCTGGAAGTCCCCAGTCATCAGTGTCAGCAGGGGATGGGTTGTCCGTTCTACCGAGTAAATAGTCTACAGTAACCTCGAAGAAGTCAGCAAGTTTATTTATCATTTCATTATCAGGTTCATTAATGTTGTTTTCATATTGAGAGATAGTAGATTTCGCTAAACTCATTTTGTCTGCAATATCTTGTTGGGTCATTTTTTTTAATTTTCTCAAACCTCTTAACCTCTGACCTAACATACTAGCACTTCCTTAATATTAATTTTATACATTATTAAACATTGTACACGATAAATGAACATTGAATAAATAACTATAAAAAAAGTTCATGAAAAATGTTTTTTTCTGTTGACATTCATGTTTCGTGAACTTATAATAAGGTTATAAAAGTTCATGGTTCATGAATACAGGGGGTGAACACTTTGAAGAACATTAGACTTAAAGAAGCTAGAAAAAAGAAAGGTTATACACAAGAGCAAATGGCATCATTTCTAGGTTATAAGTCGAAAAGCGGTTATGCAAATATTGAAACTGGGATAAACAAACCACCGTTGATGATAGCACATAAAATTGCACAGTTACTTGATCAAGAAGTTCAATACCTTTTTTTTGAAAATGAAGTTCACGAATCACGAACAAATCGAAAATCAACCGCATGAAAGGGTGAAGTAATTGGATACTAATCGGAAAGATATTATGGAAACGCTCCAAGAACAATTTGAATTGCTTGCAGAGCGTTCCAAAAATTGTAGCGAAGATGTATTACCCAGCTTGTCCGGTGTGATGCTGGCTATCTATGTAGAACTTAATAAACCCTAAAAAGCTCTGACAGTAATTGTCTTGTTAGATTTAGGCTCACTAAATCTCTTACTAATTTTTTCATAGACTTCATTGTACTTGTCAACAAGTTCTTCTGGGCTAAGGTTTGATAAGTCTTGTTTTTCTAAATAAAGCATTGTTAGAGCAGTTGTTTTCCCGTAAGGGAATGTCTTTAAATCTACATTGCTCATACATTTTCCTCCTCTCTTAACTTATTCGGTATGCCAGTACCGTAACTACAGTATAGAAAAGAATGGAAAATATCTCAATGATTTACTAGAATCAAAAATCCAGCGCATGAAAGGGTGAGAGAATGATTCATCATTACATCACTAAGTACGAAGAAAATGGAACTAGATTTGCTGAAGCTTGGATTCAAATCAATATCCTTCGTTACTGCTTCTGTCTATTTAAGAAAAGAATTAAGATATAAAGCCACTGCGCATGAAAGGGTGAGTAAATGAAAATCAAACATCTGTGTTTAGCAAACGGTGACGAATATCGTGATATCACCGTAGAAATGGACGAGCAACAATTACTCAAGGCTATCGATGATGAAGTGTTTATTAAAGTTACTTGCACCAATGGGACACAAGTATTACTTAACCCAAATTTTGTATTATCAATTGAAATTGGAGAGAGCAGAAAGTTAACAGCTATCTAATAGGGCAGTCCTCATAACCTAGTTGCATATATAAATAATGGGAGGGGTGAATATGACTAAGAAACTTAAATCACGATCCAACGAACCTATAATCATATTGCCACCAAAAGTCTACATTCGGGAAACTGGTGAAACGGTCCCAATGACAGACGAACATCGGAAGATACTAGCAAAACGGAAAGACCAATTACTCATAAATCTAGCAAAACAAGAGGTAATGAAAGAATTGGGATATGGCTCTTAGGAGCCACCAGGACAAGCCTATAATTTAATACTACTAGATACCCTCATAGATATAGGCAAAGAGAGGGGGTGAAAACATTGGGAGTTGGTAAAGTCTTTCAAGAGGTTCGCAAGAAACATTGCTCACAACTGCAATTTGCTCTGGATAATAACATCGTTCGTGAATCAGTAAGTGCCTATGAAACAGAAAGAGCTAGATTACCGCAAGATATTAGCAGAAAAGCAATACAAAGGTTTGATAGTCCGCGTTTAGCTTTTGAAGTAGCAAGTCAATACACTGGAGGTTCTTGGCTTACTTGGCTTGATGGAAACAACGTAGATCTTCATAGAGCAAGTGTTAGGTCAAAAGTGAAGGAAGAACTTAGAGAGGCACTAGATGCAATTGCAGAAGTCTCATTGGCTAATCATCCTCATGCAATGCAGGATTTTGAGCGCAGAAAGCTAGAGCACTCCATTGAGCAGTCAATAGATGCAATCTATGCGCTATCGATGTATGTTGCTAGGGTCTGCGAGGATTATGGTTATAGCTGGCAGAGGAAATGGGACAAGCACCGTCAGAAGTTAGTTGCAAGACGGTATGTCAAAGCATAAAGGTGGTTGTGTGAACTATAAAAATGTCAAAGGTTTTATTAAGTTAACGAGAGAACAGCAGCAAGTGCTGATTAGCACGCACACTAAACATCAGAGCATACTCGGTATGGATCAGAAATATGGTTACACACCAGTTGAAGTTAAGGCTGCTAGTAAATTAAATTCAAGCGTCATTGTGAAGTTTCAGAACGGCGAATGGATGCATTACACGGCCAGTGGTGACTGGTATTAGGAGGGAAGGAGAAGGATGGACAAGCTGATTATTCGTAAAAAGATACTTCGGCAGCAGTTCACAGCACTCGCTAATCGTTGCGGTCAATGCTTCGAAACAAAGAAGAAAGAGTTTGACCAGGCAAGAGTAAAAGGTCAGAGAACACAATACTTGCAGAGTCAAGACGATTGCTATCATGGCTGTGAGTTACATAAAAAGATTCGTGAAGTAGAAGATGAACTTAGTCATGTTAAGAACATGATTCATGCTTACAAATCAAATGAGAGGGTGATAAAAGGTGCTTAAAGTTAGAGGAAATAGCGAAATGATTACAATTGGCCAGTGTGTTGATATGTATGAAGAGGCTGGGGTTGCAACAATTGGAGTTGATGGTCAAGTTTACTTAGAAATGGAGGTTATATAGATGGGTCAGGTTGTGATGTTGTTTACCAAGAATCGTGAGCAGTTGATAGATCGCATTAACAGCTTACATTATGATGCGATTGAGCTTCTTGATAAAGGTGATGTTGATGGTCACAAGGCAAAGATAGAGCATATTGCGGAGCTTAGTAAAATGATTCGGCAGTATGAACCGATTGCGTAGGGGAGAGTTAACTTGTATATAAGTAAAGTCAGAGAATTACTAATTATACTCAAAAGAGTAGGTCCGTTACTAACTAAAGATGAAATTATCGCTATAAGTACCATATTATTCGGGGTCTTATGTAGATTGGAAGCAGATTATGAGCCAGACGAGAAAGAAAAATAGCCCTGCTCGCAACAGGACTATATCGGGTACTGCTATAAACGTTCAACTTGATTATATAACAGTATCCTCTAAAAAATCAAATGGAGGAATGAATGATGAGCGAATACAACGTTGTTAAAAGCGTTCAAGGGCAAAAAACATTATGTAAAGAAAGGCAGTTACCTCACTTTGCACCGAGTGACGGTAGATGTTGGTCTTGTAAGAGAAACATCTACGAAACAAAAGAAAATAAAATGCGAAATTGGCAAACTGGTGAAATTACAGGCACATACCTCACAGGAATTACAGTCGAACAAGCAAGCAAAGAATTAGTAACAGGTTGCCCGCATTGCAGCCGTAGTTACTGCGATTAGGAGGAATGAACAATGCAAATGAAATTAATCAATCTAGTTCTTAAGAACTTTAAAGGCATTAAGCATTTCGAATTAAATACCATTGGTGGTAATGCTGACATTTTCGGCGACAACGCAACGGGCAAAACCACCGTGTACGATGCATTCTTGTGGCTGCTATTCGATAAGGACAGTCAGAATAAAAAGGACTTTGCTATTAAAACACTAGATGAGCAAGGAAATGTCATCCATGGCCTAGAGCATGAGGTTGAAGGAACATTTGATGTTAATGGTAAGAGATTGTCACTACGTAAGGTCTATGCAGAAAAATGGACCAAGAAACGTGGTTCTGTGCATCAAGAATTTACAGGTAACACAACTGACTATTTCATCAATGACGTTCCAGTAAAAAAGAGCGAGTACACAGATAAGATTGAGAGCATTGCAAAAGAAGATATTTTCAAACTATTAACATCCCCAACGTATTTCAATGAACAACTGCACTGGCAGGACAGAAGAAAGATTCTCCTTGAGGTTTGCGGCGATATTGCAGACCAGGACGTAATCGCATTAAATGAAAAGTTATCAGTGCTAGCATCAGTCCTTGGAGAACGCTCCATTGACGAACACAAGAAAGTCATAGCTTCACGCAGAAAGAAAATCAATGAGGAACTTGAGAAAATCCCAGTACGCATTGATGAAATCAACCACAACTTACCTGATATATCAGGTCTAAATCAAAACGAAATCACATCCGAGATATCCACTCTAAAAGAACAAATCCAGTTAAAGAATGATGAAATTACACGCATCCGGAACGGTGGCCAAATTGCAGAGAAACAAAAGCAGATTCGAGAAATTGAGTCTGAAATGATTGCTGTTAAGAACGAATTGACGCAGGCTACTAATGCAAAGCTTCAAACAAAGCAACGTGAGTTGTCAGAGATAAATTCTAAGATTTTAGATTTAGATAACCAGCAAATAGCAAAACAACGGTCAATTGGAAATATTGAAAATGAAATAAAGATTGCAAGCGAGAAAAGAGAAAAGCTAGTCGCTAAATGGTCAGAGATCGATTCAGAAGTATTCTCTCATTGTCAAGACGAGAATTGCGCTACATGCGGTCAAGCATTACCAAGTGAACAGATTCAACTTGCAAAAGAAAAAGCCGTTGCAATATTTAACAAGAGTAAATCTGAACGATTAGAAGCAGTAGAGGGCGAAGGTCTTGCTGCTAAAAATCAGATTGAGAAGCTAGAAAAGCAATTGGATACAGAGAAGTTCCAGATCGCAACACTGCAAGGGACCATTACTAAGCTCAATAAAGATAGAGAACCATTGCAGGCTGAAATTGAATCTATTAAGGAACAAGCTAATGAAGCTGCACATGACTCTAGACTTATTGAATTGAATGAGCAAATTGAAGTTCTAAAGGTTGAAATCGTTGAACTAAATACATCAGTCGATGCAGAGTTAGCAAAAGTCAGAAGTGAGATTGCAGAACTCGAAGGCAAGAAGTGTGATTTCGAATCTGATTTGATGAAATTCGAGCAAGTTAAGTCAGCTACAAAGCGCATTGACGAACTGAAAGCAGAAGAACGAAATCTGGCCGAAGAGTTTGAAAAGCTGGAGCATGAGTTATATCTAGTTGAAGAATTTACTCGAGTAAAAGTCGCTATGTTGGATGAAAAGATCAATAAGAAATTTAAACTTGCACGCTTCAAGATGTTCGAAACACAGGTTAATGGCGGACTTCAAGAAGTATGTGAGACTCTATACAATGGTGTACCTTATTCCAGTGGCCTAAATAATGCAGCACGTATCAATGTCGGAATCGATATCATTAACACACTTTCACAACACTATGGATTTAATGCTCCTATATTTATCGACAATCGTGAATCAGTGACAAAGCTTGCTGAAAGTAATAGCCAACTGATTAGCCTTATTGTGAGTGGTTTGGATAAGAAATTGCGTGTAGAAACTGAGAATCGTGATATGAGGGAGGCAGTATAGTATGACTAATATTTCTATAGTTAAAAAAGACACGGTTGATATTGTAGCAGCGAAGGTAAAAGAATTCCAAGAACGTGGAGAACTACACTTCCCTGCTAACTATAGCCCGGAGAATGCAATGAAAAGCGCTTGGTTGATTCTCCAAGAGGCTAAGACAGGTAAAAACGAAGGTTATAAGCCTGTACTTGAAGTTTGCTCCAAAGACTCAATCGCTAATAGCCTGTTAGATATGGTTGTTCAAGGATTGAATCCTGCTAAGAAACAAGGGTACTTCATAGCTTACGGAAAGCAGCTCATATTCCAACGTTCTTATTTTGGCACTATGGCCGTTACGAAGAGAGTCACAGCAGCCAAAGATATAGATGCATCTGTAATCTATGAGGGTGACGAGGTTGACTACGAGATCATAAACGGACGTATTAAAAACTTAACCCATAAGCAGAAGTTCGGTAACATCAATAAAGAAAAAATTCTAGGCGCATATTGCATGATTACCTTTTCAAATGATGAGGTCTACACAGAACTAATGACCATGGATGAAATAAGAAAAGCCTGGTCCAAATCTCAAATGTGGGGAAAAGACCAAGATACAGAGAGACAGGGCAGCACGCATGATGATTTCAAACAGGAAATGTGCAAAAAAACGGTCATCAATAGAGCTTGCAAAAAGTTCATGAACTCCAGTGATGATAGTAGTCTGATAATGAAACACTTTAGACGTTCTGATGAGGCATTAACTGAGGCTGAGGTTGAAGCTGAAATATCTGAGAATGCCAATAGTGAGTTTATCGATGTTGAGAGTGAGCCAATAGACGAAGATTCTATAGAGCTGCCAGAAGGTATTGAACAGCAACAAATGACCATAGAAACATCCCAGCAAAGGAAGCCTAGCTTTGCTTAACATTAAGGTATTAGCAAGCAGTAGCAAAGGGAACTGCTATCATATTACGGATGGCAGTACTCCCTTGCTCCTGGAGTGTGGAATTAGCTTCAAAGAGATTCAGAAAGGGCTCAATTTCAAAACATCGGATATTCAAGGGTGCTTAATATCTCATGAACATAAGGACCATTGCAAGGCAGTGAGTGACGTTATAAAAGCAGGAATTGACGTATACGCATCACAGGGAACCATAGGGGCTATGAATGTATCTAGTCACCGATTAAATGTCATACAGGCGAAAAAACAGTTCAATATCGGCACCTGGACCATATTGCCGTTCCAGACCGAGCATGATTGCGCTGAACCCTTAGGATTCCTACTCACAAATCAAGCTGGTGAGAAGTTGTTATTCGCCACAGACACCTACTATGTACGATATAAGTTCCGTGGGCTCACACATATTATGATTGAGTGTAATTACGCAATCGATATCCTCCGGAAGAATGTAGAAAATGGGAAAGTTCCAGCTGCAATGAAGGACAGGCTTTTCAAATCGCATTTCAGCTTGGCGAATGTTAAAGAGTTCCTAAGAGCCAATGATTTGAGCATGGTGCAAGAGATTTATTTATTGCATTTAAGTGATGGTAATAGCGATTCTGATAGATTTAAACGGGAAATACAAGAGTTGACAGGGAAGATTGTTAAAATAGCAGGATATTAAAAGGAGTGAATACAATGTCGCCAGATCAAGTAATAAAAAGGGTAGCTGAACTTGGTATAACTATTTCTAGACGAACTCTTAACAATTATGAAAAGTGGGGTCTAATATCACCAGTAACTTTCAGGAATAGTAGGAAGGCTATATACCCAGAGATTGTGGTAGTTGAAGTAGCTGCAGCATGGCTTTTTCTAAGAAGAATCCCTAGACCAGAGATAAAGTATGTAGCATTACTAAGGACTCTATTTTATAGTCCCGTTAATGATATAAAAGATCACTTGCAGAATCATCCGGAACATAAAGCTTTAGTTTTAAGCGATTATTTTAAATTCTTCAAGCCTAACAAAAAAGATCTTGCAAAATTAGCATCTAGAATTATTTCAGATTTCACAAACAATCCTATTGGATTCAACATAGAAAAACATTTGACTGATTTCCACTGTAAGTTGGTTAAGGACTTAGATGCTTATGCAGAATTACTAGATTACTAGAAGGACTGGGGAGGATTTAATGCCAAACCGAATACTCAAAGAAAGCATATGTACCAGCGACACAATAGAAGAACTTACATTAGAGGAAGAAATATTCTTTTATCGACTTATTGTCA
Organism: Desulfuribacillus stibiiarsenatis; assembly: GCF_001742305.1. NCBI lineage: Bacteria > Bacillati > Bacillota > Desulfuribacillia > Desulfuribacillales > Desulfuribacillaceae > Desulfuribacillus > Desulfuribacillus stibiiarsenatis. Next base: position 102,399 of record NZ_MJAT01000006.1, read on the forward strand.
CCTGTGATGACTATGGAAGGATGGATGCTAGACCTTCCATACTCCGTGCAAGGTGTTTTCCTTTAAGGATTGATAGGGTAAAAGATTACGATGTAGAGTTTTGGTTACATAAATTCCATTCCGTTGGTTTAATCACACTCTATCAAGTTGAAGATAGACCGTATTTACAGATGAAAACTTGGAACGATCACCAACAAATAAGAGCACACAAAAGTAAGTATCCTGCACCTGATATCAACGGAAATCAAATGATATCAGGTGATATCAAATGTTACCGTAATCCAATCCAATCCGAATCCAAATCCGAATCAGAATCAGAATCCAAAAATAATATGTGTGCCGATGCACACGCTAGTGATTCACAACCTGAGGGAGCGCAGTCCAAAATTGTGGCTGGCAAGGGCAAAGATAAAGCCCCGGCTGGGAAATCAGGAGAAGAATACACGCAAGAGTTTGAGGAATTCTGGTCATTGTATCCACGAAGGATTGAGAAGAAGGCTGCATATAAGGCTTGGAATGCTCGTTTAAACGAAAAAGAGCACTATGACAACATGATATCGGCTGCTAGGAACTATGCTTTGCACTGCCAAGATCACTGCACGGAAGACAGGTTTATTAAACATGCAAAGACGTTTCTTGGCCCTAGTAAACCGTATCAAGAGTTTGTCAATGGTGCACCACTTATTGCTAGTAATCCTGGTAAGAAAATTCCACGTGCTTTTCAGAGTTTAAGAGATTGGGCAGAGGGGGAATAAATATGACTCGTAAAGAGATTATGCAACTTCTTGGAATAGCTACTGCCAACTTTCCAAGTTTACAGGAGAAAGATTTAAAGCCAACAGCGATTCTGTGGGAGAAGACATTGTCAGATGTGCCTTATCAGGTTGCAGAAAATGCACTAATTAAGGTGTTGTCAACATCGAAATTCTTCCCAACAGTTGCTGAAATCCGTGAGGCAATAGTTGCTATAACTGAGCCTAGAAAGCTAGATGCAATTGAGGCTTGGGACTTAATTGTTCAGGCTATCAGGAAATATGGGTTCTATCGCGAACCACAGGCTATGGAGTCATTACCAGAAGACGTAGCAAGAATGGCTAGACGTTTTACATGGCGCGAGCTATGTCACAATGAAAATCCTGATACCTTGCGTGCTCAATTTCGAATGGCATGGGAGACTGAGTCTAAGAGAGAAAAAGAAATGAGTGTTCTACCAACGGACATAAGAGAGTTGATTGGTACGGTATCCAATCAATTAGTAATGGATAGGCCACCTTTAAGGTTAGTAAAGAAAGTTGATTAGTGGGGTGATCAAGTGGATATCATCCAAGAGATACAGAACAAATATGACGGTACCGTAGGATCAATAAGAGTAATTCGTCAGAGATTAAGAAGAAATGGTCTAACACTCCAGCAGTGGAAGCAGCTTAAGGATTATGCGCTAGGTAATTATTCAGGAAATACGCGAAATACGAAAGCTGAAAAGCAGTTATCAAAATACCTTGCATATGCTGCTAAGCAAAAACGATTGAGTGCTGATGATATAGGCAGGATTATGGAGATTGTCAGAAGTGAAAATAAATTAGTTAGGCAGGGATAATATATGGCAATACCAACAGCAAGTTTCCCAAACTCCCCAGGATATCAAGGGGAAAGTGGAGTGTATATAGTTCTTGAGGACCTAGATTTTATCTGGAGCAAGCAGGATATAAAAGTGGTTCGGCAGTTGTGGAATGAAAATGTGAGCATAAAAGAAATTTCTAAACAAGTAGGCCGTGAAGTAGACGAGGTTGCACTATTGATTATGGACCAAGCACGTAAAGGAATCATCAAGAAGCGCAAGAATGGTGTTTGGGGTGAGGTTGATGCTGCGTGAATTCGGCAGTAACTGAGGACACCAAACGTCAATTAAAGCCCGGGGATATGGGTTATTACATTGAGGGTTCGGGCGAATGGTTTGAGACTGAAAGCGGTATGATTGAAAGTTGCTTGGAATCTGGAATGACGTTAGAAGAAATTGAAGCTGCTCGAGACTTAGAAAATGGATATATCTATTGGACCGAGTATGACGGTACGTGATTAGAATGCGTAGTAAAGGATGATTTTAAAATGGGAGAAAACATACCAAGCCAACTGCAATGTGTATACTGCAAACGGAATCATACTCATGGAGGAGAATGCCATAAGCCTAAAAATGATATTAAGGGGTGTTTGATATTCTTACCAGACGAAAGAGGCTGCATTCGATCAAAAGATACAAGGCTAACATTTCCTATATTTCATAAAATACCACCGTTACGAACTTGGGATAGTGATTGGGAAATTGGTGGGATAGATACAAAAATAAGAATCAACAGAATTCACGGTTTTGATTGGGATGTCCCGAAAGGCAAGTTAATTGTATATTGCAATATAGACTATTTTATAAATGAGTATCACCCAGAGTTTAAACATCCTACGAGTAAACCAACTTTAACATTGATTAAGTGATTAGAATGTGCAGCAGAAAGGGAGATGGGAAAATTGCAAGTACACGAATTTATGCAGAGGCAAAGTTTGCCTTATGAAGCTAAAATAAACCACGCAATAATAAAAGCCCAAGAATTTTATGACCGTATGGATGGCGAAGTATATGTAAGTGTTGGCGGGCTAGATTCTATTACTTTATTACTTTTTTTAAGAGAACATATTTCAAGAGATATCCCTAGCATTTCAGTTTCTGTTTTAGAGGATATTAGTATTCAAAAGATTCATGATGAGTTGGGAGTCATCAAACTTAAACCAATTAAAAGCAAGACACAGGTAATTAGAGATCATGGATACCCTGTGATAAGTAAGGAGAAAGCGAACAAAATAGAACTATTGCAAAACCCAACGGATAAAAACACAACTGTCAGAAATGCAATAATGACGGGAGATACTGGCGAGTATGGAGGATGGAGAAAGGGCACGAGAATGAAATTACCACAAAAATGGCTGGAGTTGTTTGGTGGTCCAGAGAATCATAAATACGGAACCACGTATAAAACTGCACCATTTAAAGTTAGTAATAAGTGCTGTCATTATCTAAAAGAAAAGCCATGTGATAACTATGCAAAGTCAACAGGTAAAAAGCCATATCTTGGACTAATGGCATGTGAAGGTGGTCAAAGAGAAAAAGCACTAATGAAAAATGGGTGCAATTATTACGGAAAGACTGTGACTAGAAGTTGCCCATTTGCTATATTCACAAGGCAAGATTTATTGCAGCTTTCTCTAGATCTGAAAGTTCCTGTACCAGAAATTTATGGAACTATTGAACGACACGATAATGGAACCTTATACACTACTAGGGCACAACGTACAGGATGCTCAATGTGTGGATTTGGTATTCATATCGAAAAAAGACCACATCGATTTGACAGACTTCGAGAGGACAATCCGAAGGAATGGAACTTTTGGATGTACACAATGGGATGGGGAGAAGTACTGACTTATATTGGTGTTGAATGGGAAAATGAGTATCAAGAGGACAAGCAATTAACACTAGAGTCTGTTGCGCAATAATAAGACACAACGCATCAAAGGAGCAACAATATGACCGAAAAATCATGTGCAACATGTATGAACGTTAGCAAATGTATGTTTGCTAAAACAAAGCCTCCGATTAAATTATTCTGCTGGAAAGGGTGGTTGAAGAAGTGAAAAGCATAACGGATCTAGTTAAAAATGCACATATTACAGCAGTATCGAAAGGTTGGCACGAAAAAGAAGTGAGCTTTGGAGAGATTATCTCTCTTATGCATTCTGAGTTATCAGAGGCTGTAGAAGAGTTTAGACAAGGTAAAGATTATCAAGTGATTTATTGGGAATGCAAGTCAAAAGATGTATGTCCAAATCGTTGTGATGGAGTATGCGCGCTTGAGTACCCTGCTGATTGCATCAATGCAAAGCCGTGTGGAATACCGATAGAATTCGCTGATACAGTGATTAGAGTATTCGATGCTTGCGGAAAGTACGGAATAGATTTAGAGAAAGCGATTGACATCAAGATGGCATATAACATTGGTAGGGGATATCGTCACGGAGGTAAAGTGATATGAATTCCTTTGCAAATCGCGGGATGAGCTTTGAGGCATTAATAGAATACACCAATAAACTCTATGAGCAGACAGGACGGGCGATAGTAACGAAGAGGCCTACTCCAGTAAAGGTGCTTAAGCTTGTAAATGGCCGAATCAAAGACGGCTGGTTTGAGAAACCTTCTACCGTGGATTACGAAGGTACTTTCCAAGGACGGTCAGTAAACTTCGAGGCTAAGTCAACAAAGGAGCTTACAAGGTTTGATTTGAAGAACATTCATGATCATCAGGTGCAGCATCTTAAGAAATGTCATGAGCACGGTGGGATAAGCTTTATCCTAGTTGAGTTCAGAACACAGCGTAAGACTTTCTTGATGCAGTACGAAACATTTGCAGGCTACTGGAGCAGACGTGTCAGGGGTGGCACAAAGAGCATTAGTTTTGATGAATTTGAGCACACGGCGTATGAAGTGCCGAGGGGTAAGGTGCCAGTGGATTACTTAAGTGTAGTGCAGAAAATATGGGAATTGAGGGAAGTGTCGTGAGCGATAAGATTGCACGTCATATCAAAAAAGTAAGTTCACATCATATCAAGCTAGCACTAGAAAGAAAGCACCAAGATGATTTTTTCATGACTGAGGTCAAAAACGGTCCTACTCATGCAGCTGGTAAAGGCGAATTACTGATAATGGATGCAGTAGCAATAAAGAAAAGCTGGGCAAATCCATGTATCACTGTTTATGAGGTTAAGGTAGATCGTCAGGACTTCTTGCGTGATGATAAATGGAGAGGGTACACGAATTATGGCCATCAATTCAGCTTTGTATGTCCTACTGGTTTAATAGAACCACAAGAGCTGCCAGATGATGTTGGATTGATTTATTACAATCACGAAAAGCAATCGCTATATACTAAGCGCAAGGCACACTACAAGAATATCGAAATATCAGTAGATATGCTGATGTATGTGATTATGAGTAAGCTTCAATCAGACCGTTACCCGTTCTTTTCATCGAAGCAGGAATACTATGAGCAGTATGTGCAAGATAAGATTTCTAAAAAAGATTTGGGATGGAAAGTTTCATCTAAGCTAGTACAAGACATGGTAAAGATGAATAATGAACTGAATAGATTGAAGAACGATTTAGAAGATACCAAGCACTACAAAGAACAATTAGAAAAAGTTAAATCAATAATTCGTGATTATGGGATTCAAATCAATCGCTGGAACGGCTGGGAAGAAGAATTGAGAAATACTTTAGCCAGTAGTATGCCGCCAAATGTAATGAATGCTGTTGAACTGATTGCTAGTAATGCGGAGAGACTAAAGCAACTGTTGAAGAAGGAAGTGTCGTAATGAGATCAAATGAAATCATCGTAGATAATTTTGCAGGCGGTGGTGGAGCATCTACGGGAATATCGCTAGCAATTGGAAGATCAGTTGATATAGCAATCAATCATGATCCATCTGCCATTTCTATGCATAAGGCGAACCATCCGGAAACAGAGCATTACTGTGAGGATGTTTGGGATGTAGATCCAGTGAAAGCATGCAAGGGTAGACCAGTGGCATTAGCCTGGTTTTCTCCAGATTGCAAGCATTTTAGCAAGGCTAAAGGTGGAAAGCCAGTAGATAAAAAAATCAGAGGGCTAGCGTGGTTAGCAGTAAAGTGGGCTAAGGCGGTAAAGCCAAGAGTGATAATGCTTGAGAATGTCGAAGAGTTTAAAACATGGGGGCCGCTAAAAGAAGGTCGTCCAGATCCAGAACGCAAAGGCGAAACATTTCAACTATTCGTAAAATCATTGAATAAGTTAGGTTACAAAGTAGAATTTCAAGAATTAAGGGCATGTGATTTTGGCGCTCCGACAATAAGAAAAAGGTTTTTCATGATTGCACGTTGTGATGGACGACAAATTAAATGGCCAGAACCAACGCATGGTGCTCCTGATTCTCAGGAGGTGCAAGCAGGATTATTAAAACCTTGGAGAACTGCAGCGGAGATAATTGATTGGTCAATTCCATGCCCTAGTATATTCGATAGGAAAAAGCCACTGAGCGAAAATACGCTAATAAGAATAGCTCGGGGAATTAAGAAGTTTATTATAGAATCGGAAAATCCGTATGTGCTAGATAACAAGTCTTTATTCTTACAGCATTATTATACACATCAAGGAGAAGAAGCTAGGGGAAGTAGTTTAAATGAACCGATATCAACTATACCAACAGCCAACAGGTTTGGGTTAGTATGTGCCTTTATTAGCAAGTATTACGCTGGATGCAGTAGGTCAACAGCCTCAGGTTTGCATGATGGTCTACACACGATTACAGCTAGGCCAACTCACTCGTTAGTGACAGCGTTTATCTCACAGCAATATAAAACATCAATTGGCCACAAAGCGGATGCACCACTTGGAACTGTAACGACAGTCAATAAGGCAAATCTAGTAACAGCATTTCTGCTTAAATATTACGGTTCTGACATTGGACAATCATTAAATTACCCACTTCATACAGTTACAACTAAGGATAGGTTTGGCTTAGTGACAATCAAAGGAATGGAGTATCAGATTATGGACATAGGAATGAGAATGCTGCAGCCTAGGGAGTTATTTGATGCTCAAGGATTTCCTAAAGACTACATTATTGAACATGACAACGAAAGGAATCCAATTAACAAGACTGATCAAGTAGCCAAGTGTGGAAATTCAGTACCACCAGTATTTGCAGAGCATCTAGTTAGAGCGAACTTACATGAGATATGCATAGAGAGAAAAGCAGGATAATAAAAAAAGCCAGGATTCCTCCCAGCGATTGGCTAAATCGATTATAACATATTGGGGGAATTCCTGTGCGACTTTCTGAACTTAATATAAAAGAAAATTTGAATGTTTTGGAAGAAATGTGTAGAAATGCATCGAAACCCTGTGCTATCATAATCTCAAATGGACAAGCGAAGATTACCGAGTTGCCAGACTTTGGGGAGACTGTAATTGTTACTCATCAGGCGAAGGTGAAACGCGTAAAGTTTGATGAGGGGGAAGAGTTTTGAAAGCATATCATATTCCTATTTTATTCGGAATAGTTTTTGCTGGAGCAGCATTTGTAGTTCCTTTTCATGCAGAAACTATAGCCAACTATTTTATAACAGAAGAAAATAAATTATTATTACCAGACTTGGCTACATTCTTAGGTGGTATTATGACACCTCTACTAAGTACTGCAAGTTTCTTATTACTCTTTGCAGCAATTTTAATGCAAAGAGAAGAACTTGAGTTACAAAGAAATGAGCTTGCTAGCACCAGAGAAGTTTTTAAAGAACAACATAATACACAAGAATATCAGAGGTTTGAAAATACATTTTTTCATATGGTGGAACTTTATAGAGAAATAGTCTATAACATGAACGTGATAGGCAGAGTAGGTAGAGATTGCTTTGAAGGATTTCGTATCGAATATACAAGTATTTACTATGGGAAGAAAAACCCTCCAGGAAATATAGCTCCTTCTGAACTTGATAAAACATACGATTTACCAAAAGAGTATGTATATCTTGAGTTAGCATATAAAGAATTTTACGATAAACGTCAGCCTCATATAAGCCATTATTTTAGGGTTTTATATAGAACCATAAAAATTGTTGATGATGCTGATTTTCTAACACATGAAGATAAAAATAATTACATAGGTATTTTAAAAGACCAGTTATCATCAGATGAGCTAGTTTTGTTATTTTATGAAGGACTTTTTGGGTACAGTTTCTTTCGTCCATTAATAAGCAAGTACGATATTTTACATGGTATTGATAGTAAGTTATTAGTTCGCGAGGAAAATAAAACAATGTATGATGATAGAAAATAATTAAGTCCCACCAGTTATCTGGAGGACACTGATTAGCTTAACTGCTAGTTGGTGTCCTTTTTATTTTACCTCGTTATGTCATTGCAACCGTTCTACAATTTTATACGATTTTTTGCAACCAAGGGAGAATTGATTAACGTGAAAATAACAGTTCCAAATAACCATTGTAATCGATGCGTGTGGCTGATATATAAGCAACTATGTCCGTTCAATAGATGTGTAAAACGATATGGATTCAAGGGGTGATTAGGGTGAATATCCTTTCTACATATAACGATACTCTAACAGAAATTCAGATGATAGACCTTCGTATTAAGTCTCTTGAAATGGAGCATGAGATACTATGGAAGGAAGTAAATCGGAAGCCTACGAGTATTATGGAACGAGCATTAAATAGAATGGCTGCAATCTGCAATGAGGTTGAATCATTGGCACTAATCCAGAAAGAGAAACAAAAGGCTCTCGATGAAATGGATAAGAAGATTGATGAATTCCAATCGATTTATTATAAGGTGGCTTACATGCGTGATGTTAAAGGATTGTCGCTTGTATCAATCGGTCTAGAGCTGGGATATTCGTATGAATACATCAGGAAAATTAGCATGAAGGTACCACGGACAAGAAGAGTAAAAGCACTATTATAAAGTGGGAACAAAAATGGAACAATTTTCTTGATATTCCTGTGATATAGTGTAAGCTAGGAGGCAGGTCGGAGCGGACTTGACCTTACTATTATTTTTACATTTTGTGCAGGGCTGCCAATGGCAGTCTTTTTGTTTGTCGGTATTTGTCGAACGATTGTTAAAAGGAATTTGCCTTCTCTTGTAGAAATTGGAAGAAAGAGAGGGGTGATAAAAATGCCGATTAAAGTATCAGATGCGAATTTCTCTAATATTATTGAGATTTGGGGTCATGGGCCCAATACTATTGAAGTACACACTGGAGATGGAAGACAGGTTAAAATAACTGCTGCACATAATATAAGAAGTGGAGCAACTCCTAATTACTATGCTCACTACGAAGAAATACAAGAAATAAAAATTGATAAAAAGACTCTCAAGGTATGGGTTGCTGCCGATTATCCTTGGCAAGTTGGAGAAACAGTTGAGGGCTGTTTACGAGGGGCTTTAGTTTGGGTCGATAGAGATCCACAGAATACTTAATTCTGTTTTTGTAAAATAATCTTAACGGGTGGTGGGGTGATTGTATTGAGCGATAACAGAATAAATGCCGAGATAGATTATATGGCAGGAATGAAGTATAAGGATATCGCTGAAAAATACGGAGTCACCTTGAACACCGTAAAGAGCTGGAAAAAACGTTATGAATGGAATAGAGAGGGTGCACACAAAAACAAAAGGGTGCACACAAAAAAAGAGGTTCAACCACGAAAGATAATTGAACAAGAAATATCCAAACTGGAAGATGCTGGTCTCACTGAGAAACAGCGTCTTTTTTGTTTGTATTATATTAAGTCTTTCAATGCAACGATGGCTGCTATTAAAGCTGGGTATTCGAAAGATACAGCTCACGTTATTGGTCATGAAAACTTAAGGAAACCTAAAATAGCAAATGAAATACGCAGGCTTAAAGGAACCATGCATCAAGATATATTTGTAGATGCAATGGATGTGCTGAATAAATACATAAAGATTGCCTTTGCAGATATAACTGATTATGTAGACTTCGGAAGGAAGAAAGAAATCGTTAAGGAAGAAGTAGGAACTAATAACGAAGGTGAGCCAATACTTGAAGAGAAAGAATATGAATACAATTACGTACACTTCAAAAATGCCGTTGATGTAGATGGTACTGTCATCAGTGAGGTTAAACAAGGCAAAGATGGTGTATCCATCAGACTAGCCGATAAGATGAAGGCCCTTGAAAAGCTGGAGAAATACTTCGACCTAATTCCTGATACATGGAAGCGTAAAATTGAGGAAGAAAAACTTGCTATGCAAAAACGGAAGATTGAGGAACCGGATGAGGGAGATACGGAAGATGATGGTTTTATTGATGCCCTAAACGCTCAGGCAAGTGAGGTATGGAACGATGATGATCAAGAAGATTAAGCAAGCCATATTCAAGTTCCTGCCATTCTCAAAGAAACAAAAGAAAATCCTCAATTGGTGGATGCCTGCATCTCCTGTTAACGACAAAGAAGGTATCATTGCCGATGGTGCAATCAGATCAGGCAAAACACTTTCTATGTCACTATCTTATGTCATGTGGGCAATGGAATCATTTGAACAACAAAACTTCGGCATGTGCGGAAAGACAATAGGTTCATTCCGTCGAAACGTACTCTTTTGGCTTAAGCTCATGCTCAAGTCAAGAGGTTACAAAGTTAAAGACCACCGCGCAGATAACTTAGTCATTATATCTCGTAAGGGCAAGACAAACTATTTCTATATATTCGGAGGTAAAGACGAACGATCGCAAGACCTGATCCAAGGTATCACTTTGGCAGGAGTGTTCTTTGATGAAGTTGCGCTTATGCCTGAGTCATTCGTCAGCCAAGCGACTGGTCGTTGCTCTGTGGATGGCTCAAAGTATTGGTTTAACTGTAATCCAGAGGGACCGTATCACTGGTTCAAGGTGAATTGGATTGATAAAGCTAGGGAAAAGAAACTCATTTATCTTCATTTTACGATGGATGATAACCTTTCACTAACTGAGCGCATCAAAGATCGTTATCGGCGCATGTACTCAGGAGTATTCTTTAAGCGGTACATACTTGGCTTATGGGTAATGGCCCAAGGAATCATTTATGATATGTTCGATGAAGAACGTCATAAAGTGCCAACAGAGGAAAGGGAATACACGCAATACTATGTATCGATTGACTACGGGACGTATAACGCAGCATCATTTGGACTGTGGGGATTATCTAAGAATACTTGGTATAAAGTAAAAGAGTATTACTATGATGGGCGCAAAACAGGCTCACAGAAAACGGATGAAGAATATTATGAGGACTTGGTTGAGTTTATCAATGAACTGCCAGTAAAAGCGATTATTATTGACCCTTCTGCAGCAAGTTTTATTGCAACTATCCGCAAGAAGGGCAAATACACTGTAACGAAAGCCAAGAATGATGTAATTGAGGGTATTCGTAACATGGCGACTGCCTTATCTAATGACATGATCAAATTTAATGACTGCTGCACGAACTCATTCCGTGAGTTCTTTTCTTATGTTTGGGATGAAAAAGCAGCAGAACGTGGTGAGGATAAGCCAGTAAAGGCTAATGATCATTCGAAAGATGAAGAAAGATACTTTGTTAACACAATTCTATTTAATAAGCCTAAGTTAAAGGCAGTAAAGTCATTATATTAGTGGGTGGTGAACCGATGAACGCAATGGAAGAAGCTTTGCAATATCTGATTAAGACCAACGGTAATGTTACGAGTCAGATCATTAAGGACTTGATAGATTCTCATGCTCCAGAACGTACTAGAATGAAATCTCTTTATGAGCGATACAAGTCATCAAAGAGTGGAGTACCTATCTTTGCTCGTATGTTTGAGGACACTAACAAAATCAATCGTAAAATCAATAATGATTTCTTTGGTGAGATTGTTGACACAAAAACAGGTTACTTCATGGGGCATCCGGTGTCTTATATGTATGACACTGGCAATGAGAAAGCGAAAGAATCAAAGGAACAAGAAATAATCAAATTGTTCAATACCATAAATAACATAGATGACCAGGACGCAGAGACAGCTAAGATGATGGCTATTTGTGGTCTTGGAGTTCGAATGTTATATGTTGATCGTGATGGCAAAGAAAGAGCCATGAACGTCAATCCTTGGGAGTCCATTTTTATTTATGACCGGTCCATTGATGAACCACAATACGCAATGAGATATTATCCGATGTATATCGAGGGTAAAGAGTTCACTCGCGTTGAATGGTACGATGATAAAGTCATTACTTACTACATTCAACTGGAGAATGGCGAATACGCACTAGACGATACGGAGCCAGTGAATCCACAACCACATTTATTCAGCTATATTCCGTTGATTCCTTTCATCAATAACGAGGAACTACAGGGCGATGCTGAGAAGGTCTTAGAGCTGATAGATGCATACGACCGAGCAATCAGTGATGTTAATAGCGAGATTGAACAGTTCCGCTTGGCTTATATGATATTCTACGGTATCGAGGTTGATGAAGAAACGGTTGAGAGAGCGAAAAGAACTGGTGCATTTGGTATTCCAGACGGGGCCGAGAATGGCAAGGCTGAATTCCTAACTAAGAGCATCAATGACTCCGTTATAGAAAACCATTTAAACAGGATTGAGGACAATATCTTGCGCTTTGCCAAGACAGTGAATTTTGCTGATGATACATTTGGCAGTGCTTCGGGAATAGCGCTTAAGTTTAAGCTTCTAGCGCTCGAAAACAAGTGCATCACAGCAGAGCGTAAGTTTACATCAGGCTTAAGGCGACAAATGCAGATACTTGGCAGCGCATGGCAAACCAAGGGCATTCCATTCGATTATTCAAAGTGTTGGTTTGGTTTTAAGCGGAATCTGCCTATAGATATATTAAGTGAGGCTGACAGCACAACGAAACTTCGTGGCCATGTATCAGAAAAGACCAGGTTATCACTATTGTCATTTATTGATGATGTGGACTGGGAGATTAAGCAGATGCAGGAAGAATCCGAGGGTAGCATTAATCTAGAAGATGAAGATATCAATAAGGATGATGAAAATGAGTCTGACGAAGATATTTAGTCAAGCAGATAAGCATCTGGAGAAAATGACTGTAAAAACAGAAAAAGAAATCATCAAAGCATATTCCGAATCTTTAAAGAGTATCAGAGCGCAGTTGGCAGATGTATTCGCTAGATTCGGTACAGATGATAGTTTAGACTATTCCGTCATGCAGAAATATAATAGACTTGCCCACCTAGAACAAGAAATCATATCTGAATTGCGCTCGCTAACTGGCAAGAACGCGAAATCACTCACAACAAGCTTATTTGATATGTTTGAAGAATCCTATCTATACACGGTCTACGCGGTAGAATCCGAAGCACAAATCAAGCTTGGTATGAACCGAATCAATCGTAAGATTATTGAGAAGGCAATACAGAATCCTATTACTGGCCTAACGTTGAATGATAGATTGAAAAAAAATAGGAATGATGTGATAATCAATATAAGGCAGCAGATTACACAAGGTTTAATCCAAGGTGAATCCTATCAGAAGATGGCTCGCAGAATTAAAAGTACTCTTGAGGGTGATGTCAAGAAAGCTATGAGAGTGGTTCAGACCGAAGCGCACAGGGTTCAGCAACAAGGCCGATTAGATCCGTTGGATAAGTTTGAGGAAAAGGGCATTAAACTAGCAAAGGTTTGGGTTGCTACTCTCGATGATCGTACTAGAGACAGTCACCAAGATTTAGATGGACAACATGCGGACAAAGACGGATTCTTTGAGCTCAATGGGATGACTGCAGAGGCCCCGGGGATGTTTGGTGTAGCCGAGGAAGATATCAATTGTCGATGTACCTTCCGAATTGAAATACTAGATTATGCTCCCGAGGTCCGCAGGGCACGCAATCAGGGTATTATACCTTACACTACATATAGGGATTGGAAAGAGAACCGAGTAGCATAAAGTGGGGAGTTGATAGTTTTCGATACTATTAAAATTGATTTAAAAGATATTGGTCTACCAAGGCAGTGTTTAGAGATGGTTGCTAGAATCTATAATCATCCGAACACGAACAATCACACTAAGGACTACATAAGATTCGAACTCCAATCAATGCTAGGCAGAGATTACGATATAAAAGGTTTTCTTGATGATCCACAATTTAAGATAAAAAATAAATGAGCATCCAAATGGGTGCTTTTTTGTTTGGGGGTGGTGCTACATGGCAACGTGTAGCGATTAAATCATTACAAACGTCATTACTCAAATCATTACAAATAAAATTGCACTCACTGGCTAGAACGGATGAGGGCACAATAACAGGAGGTAAATATTTATGGACTTACAAGCAGTGCAACAATTTATCGAGCAGAACAAAGATAATCCAGAAGTACAAGGCTATGTCGGGGGTTTTGTCACACCTGATAGAGTGCAGAAATACATCGATTCAGAAGATGGCAAGAAGATCATCCAACCGAAACTGGACAGCTACTTTACCAAAGGTCTTGAGACTTGGAAGGAAAAGAGCTTGCCGAAGGTATTGGAAGAGGAAATCTCCAAGAGATTCCCAGCTGAAACTCCAGAGCAAAAGCAATTGAGAGAGCTTCATGACAAGCTTAATAAGCTAGAGCAGGAGAAGACTAGGGAAAGTCTTAAGAATGTCGCTATTACTCAAGCGACACAGAAGGGCCTACCAGTTAACTTAGTTGACTTCTTCATTGGTCAAGACCAGGACTCAACGGTCACTAACCTTGCTAAATTAGAAGAGACTTGGCAAAAAGCATTGCAGGATGCTGTGGAAGCGAAGTTCAAGGACAATGGTAGAACTCCACCACGAAATACTAGTGGAACTCCAACTGAGATTGAACAGTTAGAGAAGGACTACCAAGAAGCCTTGAAAACTCGCAATGTGCCACTGCAAATCGCTTTAAAGAACAAGATTATTGCAGTAAAAAATCAAAAATAAGAATATTGGAGGAATGTAAAATATGTCTAATGTAAATGGAACAGGAACAGTATGGAATTTACCAAATTACGCAGGGGAGGTTTTTACTGCTGATGCAGAGAACACTCCTTTTTTAGCGGCCATTGGCGGTCTAACTGGTGGAGGACTTCAAACGCAAAACTTTGAATTTCCGACATCAAGCTTATACAGCTACCCAGAAGCAGCACAACCGGCAATTACAGAAACTGCATCTTTAACTGCACCAACTGCAGTTAGCTACACACGTAGTCAAGACAAGAACGTAACGCAAATTTTTCATGAGAAGGTTTCTATTTCTTATGCAAAAATGTCTAACGGTGCTCGTCTGAGTGGTATCAATTCTGCCGGGGCATCTAACAATGTCGTATCAGAGAAAGACTTCCAAATTGCTCGCGCACTAGGTAAGATTGCACGTGATGCTGAGTATACATTCTTGAATGGTACGTATCAGATTTCTACAGGTTCAGGGGTGGCCAACAAGACCCGTGGTATGTATGCGAATGCTGGGGTCGGCATTGATGCACTTGGGGCTGTGTTAAGCAAGCCATTGTTACAGCAGTTGTTCCGAGAAATGTATGCCAGTGGAGCAGCGTTCTCTAACTTAGTGTTAGTTATGAATGCTTTCAACAAGCAAGTGATTAGCGAGATCTATGGATATGCTCCTGAGGACCGTAATGTCGGTGGAGTAAACATTCAGCAGATTGAGACTGACTTTGGGAACATCGGTATCATGTTGAATCGTTTCAACCCAACTACATCAATCTTGGCTGCTGAAATGTCTGTTGTTGGTCCTGTATTCCAGCCAGTTCCTGAAAAGGGCAATTTGTTCTACGAGGAGTTGTCTAAGACGGGTGCTGCTGAAGAGGGGCAAATCTTTGGTCAGATGGGATTAGATCATGGCCCTGCGTTCATGCATGGGAAGATTACTAATCTAGATGTTGAATAGTAATTAGATCTATTGAGGGGTACCGAGTGCCCCTCTTAAATTTATTAACTTTAGGAGTGATGATTGCTATGGCATTTACAGTTAACGACATCAAGCAAAAAGAAGGAATTCAGCCAGCTGTCAAGGAGATCTTAATTGCATTGATTGAGCAAAATGTAGAGCTTCAAGAAAACATTACAGCTTTAGAAGCAAGAGTTGAAGACTTAGAAAGCGAAGGTGACTAATAATGATAACATTCTATGGCACGGGCCTTGTTTGGGACAAGGAAAATAACAAGCTGCTCTGCAAGTTTGTTGACGGGAAGTTTGAAACGAACGATCAGCGCACTGCTAACATTCTGATTAACGCTGGATACGAGTTTGAAGGGGAGATTGAGGATGAAGCCCAAGACAGCACTGGACAAGCGACTGATCTGGAACAGAAGACAGCAGCAGAACTCAAAGTAATCGCCGAAGAAAAAGGCATAGATATTCCAGCACGGACGAAAAAGGAAGACATTATTGCACTAATAAGAGCTGGTGAGCAGGATGCCGATAACGACACTCAATAAAGTAAAAACAATATTGACTCTAGACGATTCAAAGGATGCCCTAATCGAAGAATTAATTCCCTTGGTGGAAGATGATTACGAGCAAATCAGGAATAAACCTTTTGAGGAAGATTCTGAGGGAAACACAGTGTATCCTCTGGGCGCTGAACTCACGGCAATCGATATGATTGGTTACAAACTTGCCAGTGATTATAGGAGCCACGGTATACAGTCAGAGTCACTCTCTAGACACTCCGTAACCTATGATACTACGAATATGCTTGGTGGATATCCACGCTCTATCACAGGTCGTATCAAGAGATATGTGAGGTTCGTGTGATGAGGGCAATTGAGCGATATTACAAGCCTGGTATCAAAGTACAAAGGTCTATTAGTGTCAAGAATGGTATAGGTGGTCATACGGAGCAGTGGAATGAGCATCTAAACATATCAGGCCTTATTGATGCTGTGAGTGGTGACAAGAGCATATCGGCAGCTAAAGAGACGGAACGTGTTACGCATATTCTTTTCTGTGCTGTGAATGACATTCAGAGCAGTGATAGGATTGTGGACCAGCTGGGCAATATCTATCGCATTAAGCTAGTTGATAATCCTATGCAAATGAATAGCCATATGGAAATCTTATTGGAGATGGTTGGTCATGATCAAGTTTCAGAGCAATAAGAAGAAGGTCTTAGAGGCAATGAAGGATGCGGAGAACAGGGCGCTTAATGGCATTGGTGCGTTCGTACAAGGCGAGGCAATAGTAAGAACTCCTGTTGATACGGGAAATCTTAGAAGCTCAATCGACTTCGTTACGAATCAAAATGAAAAGTCAGTAACGGTCGGAACCAACGTAGAGTATGCGCCTTACGTAGAAAAAGGAACTCGCAAACAAAGAGGTCAGGCATTTCTTGCTCCTGCAGTAGAGACAAATATTAGGCGAATTGGCGAACTTGCAAGGGAGCTGATGAAGATTGATTAGTTTATTACTTTATGTCACTGCCTTGCTAGAAAAGAAAGCAGACAGGGTATATCAAGAGATTGCACCTGAGAAGGACCCAATCACCAATAAGAAGCCTGAATTTCCGTATGTAGTCTATAACTTTCCACCATCAAGTTCACCAGTTCCAGATCGAGATGATAAAATTCTTGAAATCGATGTATGGGATAACATTCCTGACACTACAAGGCTTGAACAACTGACTGATAGTATTGATAAATCACTGAACAAGTTAAGACACTTGGAAGGTGATTTTTTTGTTATCTTTCAGAGGTTAAGTAAAGGTAGTATTCCAGACCCTGACCCAAAGATTAGGAGAAGGCAGATAAGATATTTATTAAAAACTTACGATAGGAGGCTAGATAATGACATTTAGAAAAACAGGATATACAAAGAACACTCCAAAGCGTTACTGGGTTGATGCTGGAGCCGTTTATCTGAACTTAGTCCTTGACCCTACGGATGGGAGCATGGTATCAGGCGAATTGCTTGGGGCTACTTCCGGGGGAAACCAGTTACAGATTACACAGGAAAAAAGGGATATTCCAGTAGATGGTGTCAAGGGTGTTCCGAAAGGTAATACAATAATCACAAAAGAAGAGCCAATACTTACGGTGAATCTTAAGGAAATCACTGCAAGAAATCTAACGTTAGCTCTAGCTGGTGGTAAGATTGAGGATGCCAATGCCTACTACGATAAGATTACGACCAAAGGACGAATTGAGCTGAGTGATTACAAGGAAAATATTGCTCTTGTAGGTCGTCAATCCGGCACAGGTAAGCCAATCATTGTTATTATCAAGAATGTAATTTCCATGGAGGGAATCAATACAAACCTAGAAGAAAATAATGAAGCGGTTATTCCAATTCAATTTAAGGGCCACTATGATGAGGATATTATTGAACTTGGAGAAGGTCCTTTTGAAATTTATTGGCCTAAGGAAGAAGGCGAATTGATTGGTGTCGTATCCGATAGCCAAGGTCCTGTAATTGGTGCTACTGTAACATTAACTGTGGCCAGTGATACTTTTTCTGATACTACGGATGCCGATGGTAAGTATCTAATTGTAGGAATTCCGAGAGGAACTTATAGCGTTACTACAACTAAGACTGGTTATACAACAAGTACTCAACCAAATGTTGTAATAGCTGCCAATACAGAAAACGAGTTGAATATTACATTAACTGTACAATAAGGGGGCTTACGATAGCCCTCTTTTTTGATGGGAGGATATTAACGTGGATTATAAAATACGCAATCTGAAGAATTCAGATGTTTTCAAAATGTCAAAGATCCTTAAAGCTATGAATCTAAAGCTGGATGCTAAACAATTCATGGAAAAATTTAGCGAGAAGGATATCGCGGAAAAGCAGATGCAGTTTGGTCTTGAAATGATTAAGACTGCACTCGAAAACCTGCATCTAGCAGAAAACGAGGTCAATGAGTTTCTAGGCGGCCTTATTGGAATTACAGGTGAAGAGTTTGCTGAACTGGATATTGAAGTAGGTATGCAAGTCACAGCACAATTTAAGGAGCTTAAGGGAATCAAAGCTTTTTTTCAATTAGTGTCCAAATCGATGAAATAGAGATTATCGATACTCTTCTTAGTCGATATGGATCCGTTGATTACGTGTTGAATCAAGACATAGATTTTCTGATTGATTTAATGTGTAAGATTCGAGAAAAAGAAACGAATCAAAGGCTGTGGGAGCAGTGGCTTACATTGTACCCAAACATGGATGAGAAGTCATTTGTACCCTTTGAGAAATTTAAAAAGCAAGCACTTGAGGAAAAGCCAAAGGAAGTTAAGAAATCCGATGATGCAATCATTCAAGATGCTGAATCAATATTGAGAGTCAAAAAGCCTAAGAAAAAGTAGGCTTTATTTTATTTGAGAAAGGCAGGTGAGAAGAATGGAAATATTTCGTTTGTTTGGGTCCATATTCATTAAGAGTGATGAGGCAGAAAAGAGCTTAGACAATATTGATAAAAAAGCTGAATCAACAGGTAGCAAGTTTAGTGGAATGATTGGTACTGCTGCTAAGTGGGGGGCTGTTTTGGGTGGTGCTGCACTAACCGGTGGTGCAGCAATGTTAGCTTTAGCAAATCAAACATCACAGACAGCAGACGAAATCGACAAGATGAGTATTCGTACTGGATTATCGATGAATAGACTCCAGGAACTAAAGTATGTAACTGGCCAAGTTGGAGTTGCTTTTGACAGTGTTCAGACATCTGTGAATAAGACTCAAATGATTATGAACCAAGCGATTGATGGAAGTGAAAAAGCTGCTCAAACATTTAAACAGATGAATGTGGAGTTAAAAAATCAAGATGGATCGTTGAGAAGTGCGTCCGATGTATGGGAAGATTCAATTCGTTTTTTATCAAGCATGGAAAGCGAAGCCGAGAGAAATGCGCTGGCTTTCGATTTGTTTGGTAAGAGTGCAAGTGAACTCATACCGTTGTTTGATGCTGGTGTTGATGGTATGGCAGACTTATCAAATCAAGCACATAATTTAGGTCTTGTAATGTCAGATGATGCTATAGCAGCTAACGTTAAGTTCGCAGATACGATGGATTCAGTGAAGAAAGCTGCTGGGGCAGTGTTCATGAATATTGCGAATGCAGGTCTGCCGATATTACAAAAGTTTTTGGAATGGGTTCTTGATGCAATGCCCTATATTCAACAAGTCATGACTGTAGCTTTTGATGCAATTAATGGTGCGATTAGCCGCATGATTGAATGGCTCGATTGGGCGAAAAATGCATTCTTCGGCTTTTCAGATGATACAGATAGTACGTTTAGCAAGATAAAGGAAGTAATTTTCAACGCAATAAATATAGTATCTTCATTCATTCAAGAGCGTTTAACCTGGTTAACGGAATTCTGGGAGGAAAACGGGGAAACGATTCGAGCAGCGACTGAGAATGTATTCAATTTTATTAAGGCAATTGTCGAGTTTGTAATGCCATTTATTCAGAATTACATCAAGGCTGTATGGACCATTATCACTGCAATCTTTGACTATGCAATCAAGCAAATACTGAACATTATCAAGCTGTTTGCTGCTATTTTTACTGGTGATTGGCAACTTATGACGGATACGCTCAAGGATATGTGGCAGAACCTTTGGGATTTAATCGCTAAGATTATAGAAGCTGCATGGACGTTGATCAGAAGAAACCTCGGTATCTTGTATACGAATATCAGAGATTGGTTCACTGGATTAGTTGCTGATGCTTTTAACTGGGGAAGGAACATGATCTCAGGGTTTATCGATGGCATTATGTCGATGATTGGTGCAGTTAGAAGTGCAGTAAGTAGTGTCATGGACTCTGTATCAGGATTCCTTGGATTTAATAGCCCTGCCAAAGAAGGTCCGGGTAGGCATATTGAGACTTGGGGAGAAAACATGGTTGCAGGATTTATTGATGGTATCAATAATGCAATTCCAAGGCTTGAAAATATACTTCCTGAATTGGTGACTGCAACTGCAGGTAATGCTGGAATGACGAATCAGAGTTTTGCGCAGACGGTCAACATATATTCTCCTGATCCTTTGACTCCTAGCGAAATTGCGCGGAGAACGAGACAGGCAAATAGGGAACTAGCATTGGAATGGGGGCGTTAATTTACGATGGAAAGATTAGTTTATACGAATGCTAACGGGCAGAGCATAACGATTGGACCCACAGCGCCTTTTATTTTGCAAAATCTCAAGGGTGTGGGTGATTTATCATTTGAGATACAAACGGATAAGGCACCGTATCAGGACGGTCTCACGTATCTTGACTCTGTTGCTGACAAGCGAGATATTTCATTTCAGATAGCATTACTAGCTGATAATCAAAATGACATCTATGAGTACAAACGGATGCTATCATCGATATTTAATCCTAAGCTAAAAAAGGGCACATTGCGGTACATTAACAGCCATATAGAAAAGGAAATTGAGGTATATCTTGAAGCAGGGCCAAGATTTCCTATTGGTGATGGGAATAAGAGTTTTGGTTTTCAAAATGTCTTAATAAACATGGTTGCAGTAGAACCGTTCTGGTTGGATATCTTTAAAACAACAGAACTGTTAGCAGCGATTATCCCACGTTTTCGATTTCAATTAAACATTCTTCCGGAAGGAATTGAATTCGGCTCTTATTCTAGTGGAATTGTAGATATAGAGAACGTTGGGGACGTTGCTACACCTGTGAAGATCGAATTCTTTGGACCTGTCGTAGATCCACGAATAACAAACGAAACGACTGGGCAATTTATCGAACTCATTACTCCACTCTTAGAGGGTGAGAAGATGACCATCACAACTGCTTTTGGCAATAAGAGAGCGGAGATTACAAAAGTAGATGGAACGATTCAAAATGCTTTTCAATATATCAATTTGAATTCGACCTTTTTTCAGCTAGAAAGAGGGACTAATACTATACGTTTTACTGCATCTGCTGGGAGTGAGGATGCAGAGATTACTATCACATATCGAAATCGGTATGTAGGGATTTAGGGGGTGCCAATGATGTTAACAAAGACGGAAATCAAATCACCAAGTTCATTAACAGCTTCAAAAGTAGCGAAAAAAATCAGAAAAGCAAATAAAAGGTTAGCTTCGAAGTGGAGGTAATGACATGGCTGAATTCAGTTCGTTTTTTAATAGCATGGCAGGTGATAGATTATATTCGGCATCGAAGTTTGCCGAGTATTTTGCTAGTTTTCTGACGGATGGAGTGTTTAACGGTGGAGAATCGCTCCAAGTCTATGCCAACGATTCAGACTACTTTTTACGCGTCAAAGTCGGTAAAGGCTGGATTCAAGGCTACTACTACAATCTATCAGACAGCGAGAAGATATTAACCCCTGCAACAGCTCATGCAACGAATCCTAGAATTGATAGAGTAGTACTGAAGCTAGACATATCACAAGGTGTCAGGAGTATACAAGCAGTAATAAAACAGGGGACCCCTGCAAGTGAACCAGAAGCACCAGTTTTAGAACGCGACCTAACCGGTTCCGGAATATACGAGTTATCACTTGCGCAGGTCTTAATTCCAGCAGGGGCGACAATCATTCCAGCCGCAAACGTCACAGATGAGAGACTAGATAATAATTTATGCGGTCTAGTAAAC
The DNA here is from genome assembly GCF_001742305.1 of Desulfuribacillus stibiiarsenatis. Taxonomy (NCBI): domain Bacteria; kingdom Bacillati; phylum Bacillota; class Desulfuribacillia; order Desulfuribacillales; family Desulfuribacillaceae; genus Desulfuribacillus; species Desulfuribacillus stibiiarsenatis. Next base: position 124,592 of record NZ_MJAT01000006.1, read on the forward strand.
TCTCTCATTCAAGCAGACACAACTAATATATTCAATCAGTTCCAAGCATTTTTGAACGACACTATTACAGATTGGGATACTTGGTTTACTGCTACTCAGTCAGCTTGGAATAATTGGTTTGGTGATACAGACTTAGCTTGGGATAACTGGTTTGATGATGTCAAAGAGGATTATGAAGCATGGTATGCGGGAATCAAATCTAGTATTTTTGATGCTGTATATTTCCAGTTCGAAAACTGGCGGTATAGAGCAGGGCACACATACAAGATATTATTCGACACGCCGACCACAGGCGACATAAAAGAAGAAATAAGGAACACAATCAGCAATGATTTAATAGCTAGTAAAGTTACGGAGTTTGACACGCCGTCAATAGGTCAGATTCAAGAAACTTTGCACGTGGTAGAGGATAATGCCACAGTTACAAAAGTAACTACATTTGAAGTAGATGGAAGCATTACGGAGGTGATTTCTTAAATGAGTTGGGGAGAGATAAAAAAAGCAGTAAATAGTGATTTGAATGAACCTTTGAATTATCTCCAGTGGTTAAGCGATTTATCAATAATGGGGAAATTTGGTCACACATGGTATGATGCTCAAAAAATGATTTCGCTAGCAACTAAAAGCCCAAGTGCAAGGCTATCAAGAGCCGCAATACCATTTTTACTTGAGTATATAATACAAGGTGGTGCTCATGTTGGAACTTATTTTAAGCAATTAACGGGTTCAACGAGCTCGGTATTTGACAATCTTTCAACAATAAGCGATGTTGCTAGTAACGCAGACGCTATGACTATAATTGCAAATAGTAATACAGCTATGAAAGCTATTGTTGAAAATAGTTTATCCGCTTCAATCGCCGTTGCAAGCAATGGCGTCTCAATAGGTATAATTTCAAACGTAGAGTCTGCAATGACAACATTGGTTAAATCACCACAGGCCATGGGTGTATGCCTTAACTCAATTAGTACTATGCAGATGTTCTTTAATAAATTAATGCCTATTAGAAAAATGTTTCCTTTCATTGTTAACAATTCATTTTTTACTGTCGCTACTTCTGCTGGAATTGGGTACATAGAGTATTCAAGAACGGGTGCCAATTTTGACCACTCGTATCAGTCAGTGCCGATTGACTTCTCTTTAGTTGGTACCTCAAAAGTGGATTGGCAATTAACTGGGAGTTCAAGCATATTCGGAGCGATCGCATCAATAACTACAGGTCCTTCGACTATCAATAGAGCTGCTTGGAACGGTACTAACGAATCTTGGAAAGACAGAAGGGTTGACACGATTGGGTCTACAGGTAATTCTGTGTCTCCTATTGATTTCAGATTTAGGCAAACAGAGGTAAACTCATTCATCTTAAAAGTAAGGTTCTTTAACTTATGGGGTGAGTAAAAAAGGAGGTTATTTTAATTGATACCTTTATATGACAAAATAGTAGACTGGTCACAGAAGAGATTTCAAACTAGTTCGCCAACCGGAACCCATCATGCAAACACGTATCTCGATATACAAGGCAGTGGGTATCTAGTCTGCATACATAGAAATGGTACAAACGTTGCTATATCTTTGCAAATTGATGGTGGTGCAATTTACAATATAAGCTCTGGCCAAGATAATACAGTAAATCTTTTTCCGATTAGATTTAATACAAGCCTTGTTATAAAAACAAATACTACTGTTGATGGCAACAATTTTGCATGGGTGGTGTTGGACTAATGGAGCGAATGCTAAGAGAATACGAAGAAAACGGAATACAAATGCAGGAGTTTGAAGTCACAACAGATAGTGGGAAAACACACGTTGTTAGGAAACCAGTCCCACAGGAGCCAACATTTGAGCAATTACTTGAAGTCTTAAAACAAGAATATTTAAAACTAATTCGCGATGCAAAAGACCTTGGTGATGAAGAAGATGTGCTAAGGATACAAACTGAATATAGAACGAAGAAACAAGAGTTAGAGGCTGAACAGATAGAAGGTGAATAACCCTGAAAGCAATAAGAGTAATAGACCAATCATTTAAATTGCTAGCAGAAATCGAGGACTACACATCATATATGGTCACGCGCAGATGGAGTCGAGCAGGAGAATTCCAGCTGGTAATTAACTTCAACAAAAATAATGTTGATGTATTGCAAAAGGGTAACATCATATTCGCTGGAACGGACTTTGGTAAAGCAGGAATCATACAGCATGTGCAATATAGCTTATCGCCAAAAGGCAAAGCTGGCGAGGTAGTAGTAGTGCGTGGTTTTACTTTGCAAGGGTTAGCACATCGCAGGGTAGTGATTCCAAATGTAGGACAGGAAAGCATTTTATTTGCGAATCAGCCATACGAAAGCATCTTCAAGGGTTTGCTCAATACGCAAATAGTCAATCCTGCAAATAGCAACAGACAGATTCCTTGGGTAGCACTAGCAACTAACCAACTAAGAGGCGATTCCATCAGCTTTAGTTCTCGGTATCGTGATTTATCCGATGAGCTAGAAAAGCTATCATTGCTATCTGGTATGGGATGGGAATTTACATTAGACTTCACCGAGAAAAAAGCCATATTCGACGTATATGAGGGGATTGATCGCACAGTTGGCAGCGGCAATCCTCATTGTATTTTTAGTACTGAGTTTGACAACATGAAAGCCCAATCATTTGTAGATAGCGAGTTTAACTATGCGAATGTTGCAATCGTTGCAGGGCAGGGCGAAGGGATAAGCAGAGAAATCACATTTGTAGGCGCTGGAACAGGAACAGATCGTTATGAGACGTTTGTTGATGCTCGTGATCTTGAAGATAACTCTAAGCTACCACAACGAGGGCAGGAAAGATTGAATGAGTTGAGTGGTGAGTTAACCCTTGAGGGCGAAGTCATTACAAAATCAAACGTGGAATATGAAAAAGATTACGACCTAGGTGATATCGTAACTGTCCGCAATGCAAAGTGGGGCGTTACACTTAACAGCCGTATAACTGAAGCTATTGAGATATATGAAAAAGATGGTTTTAAGTTAGATTTGACGTTTGGTAGCATAAGACCAACTTTTACGGATGCGGTAAGGAAAACATTACTAGGGTTGAATGGAGCTACTTATATCTAAGTGGCTCTTTAATTTTGTATGAAAGAAGGTGGCATATGGAACCATGCAAAATGGATGACCGAATGAAATCATTAGAAAAGCGAATGGAAAAAGCAGAAGAAAAACTAACCAGAATCAACGATAGTGTGTCTGAAATAAAAGCAATCAACAAGCAATACGAAGAAAGATTTAAAGCCATGTATGACATTTTAGAAAAGCTTGATAAGAACATAGAGAGAATCACAGGCATGATAGATCGAGCGAAATGGTGGCTGATTACTGGCATTCTAGGACCAGTAACTTTAGCAGCTTTATTTGCAGCACTCAAATTTCTATAAGGGGGAATTTAATATGTCAAAGATTAAATCACGTAAGTTTTGGATGGCTGTTGTATCAGGGGCACTGGTTGTGGCGAACGAGGGTTTAGGACTTGATTTGCCAATAGAAGCTGTGATGACTGTCGCAGCTGTAGCGATTGGGTATATTTTAGGACAAGGGTACGTGGACGGCAAAGAACAAGAAAACATGTACTAGGAGTGATTTCATGCTTACATATAAACATAAATCAGCTACAGTATTCGAGTTTAACCCAGATGCAAACGAATCCCAGATAGTCCATGCCAAGAATGGCAGAATACCGATGCATCAATTTAATCACAACTGGTTTACAAGCCGTGGGCAACGAGTAGCCTGCAAGATCAATGCAGGTTTTTTTAATACCAGTGATTTGAAGAATACTCATATTGGACTTGTTTGTACAGATGGTGGATTTGAAGAAGGATGGCCGACATCAGCTTATGAGTGTTGGCTAGATAAAAGCAACATCATGCATGTTGAAAATATTCGCGATCATCCTGATAATAGGGGAAGTATTCGCGGTCGTTTCAAGTGGGCAATCACATTAGGCTACTCTCTTGTTTTAAATGGGAAAAAGGATATAAGAGGACAAACTGGGTTTCCAACGGGTAAAACATGGCGTACTCTATGGGGACAGAAGGCAGATAAAACAATTGTACTTGTCATAGCTGACAATATCGATGCTAATGAGTCTGCTGATTTAATGCTGGAACTTGGATGCGTCAGAGCGATATCTGCCGATGGGGGTGGAAGTTCGCAAATGGAGATAGATGGTCAAGTTATTCGGGAGACTACAAGGCCATTGGGGACCATGCTCTTGGTATTTGCAAAGCCTGGTGAAAAAGTGGCCAAAGTTCAAAAAAAAAGTAGTAATGAGATTGTTAAAGACTTCATCCCTGTAGGTCGTAAGAACAGACCAGGATTAGCAATGACACCACGATTCATCACAATCCACGACACTGGTAATACTGGCACAGGTGCAGATGCTAAGGCTCATGCTACGTACCTGAATCATCCAAATACAGGTGTATCATGGCACTATACGACTGACAGCAATCAGATTATTCAGCATTTACCGACTAACGAGAACGGCTGGCATGCAGGGGATGGTTATAGTGGGACAGGTAATAGGCAATCTATCGGCATAGAGAAGTGCATCAATCGTGATGGAGACTTTAATGCCACAGTGCAAATCACACAATGGCTTGTAGCTAATTTGATGAAGGAGCACAACATACCTATTGAAAACGTGGTTCAACATAATAGATGGAGTGGTAAGAACTGCCCTCAGACCCTTAGAAGTCAACAAAATGGATGGACGAATTTCATTAAAGGTGTTATAGAAAAATATAACGAGCTGTTTTCTACTTCTAAGCCTGATCTATATCGTGTCAGAGTTGCAGGAAAGCAAATCGGCGCTTATAGAGAGCAGCAAAGTATTGTTAATGAAGTAATTAAAGCATTAAATTCTAATGAAAAACTAATTGAAATTGAAAAGGTTTAGAATCTAGCTCTGCCATTCGGCAGGGCTTTTTTTGTTGTATAAAAATAGAAAAATATCCAATTATTTATATATAATCTATTGACGTACAACAATAGATATAGTATAATTAAGTTATCAGAAGGGAGGTGAAAGGAAGTGGAAGAACGAACAATTCTAGTGATACTTGGGATAATCGCCGCAATATTAACCATCATAGAGAAAATCCTAAATATCCTAGAAAAAACAAAAGCCCATCATCGCAACACACCTACCAAGCGTAAGAAGCGAAGATGAGCCGAAGGGGAGGGAAACCTCCCCAACTACTAAATATAGTATACACCACTTCCTTTTAAATGAAAAATATATTTAAGTCTGGAATATTCTTTTGGGTGTTCTTAGGTCTGTATCTAATCGTTAGAGAATGGCCAACGGGCAACACAATGCAAACCGTACTCGATGTATTGGTTGTCATTGTTATCTTATTGACGATCTTACAGATGGTCATGAAGGAGAAATAGCATGAGCGAGAAAAGTCTTAGAGAACGTGTAGCAGAAAACATCGTCAACTCAACAGAAGCAGCAGAGATTTTAGGAGTTACCCGCAGCCGAGTGAATCAGATGGTCGAACAAGGAAAGATCATACCCTTGCGAGAGTTTTCAAAAGACAAGGTATTCTGGAAACCAGACATCGTAGAACTTGCTCCAGAGCTTGAAAAGTTACGTAAAAAGTACAGACCATATGAACAGGGGGAGTAATTGTTGAGCATTAACAAAACAAGAGGATTTCTTTATTGGCTTGCAAAATTGTTAGGGGATATAAACGCAGTTAAAAAGGGTACCGTCGGCAAACGGATTGCAAGACGTGCAGCAGGGAAAGTAACTGGTAAGGGGTTAGGAAAACTATTCAAATAATATTTAAGGCCTAGATGAAATTTTCTAGGCTATTTTTCATACCTTGAAGCATATTGGGTGG
>NZ_MJAT01000007.1 GCF_001742305.1 Desulfuribacillus stibiiarsenatis
GGTATTTATCTACAGTTCTTCTGTCTACCTGGAACTTCCTTGCTAATTCACTTTTGTTTATTTTCATATTGAGATTCTCCATGAGAAGTTTCAGTTTTGGTAAATCTGAGAGTCTAGTAATTTCAATTTCTGTTGTTATGTCTAGTTTTACATGCATACATTTCACCCCATAACCAGTATGCATGTAGGGTTGAAAATTGTACATTCTTATTCAATCAATTTTGTACATTATTAGCCTAGCATTTATACATCCATATCCCGCGAAAACTTTTGTTGCAATATATCAAAGTTGTCCTTGTAATGAATGACGATATTTACACGTGGAGCAACCTTCGCTTCTTGGGAAAAATCGAATAATTCGCCCTTATAGAATTTCCACTTAAATTGTGGAAAAGACAGGGTACCGTAATTCTCTTCCCACATCTTAGCCATATCGAATTCGTAAATATTACCTGTATCAGTAATAACCGTGTCGCCTGCCCACTGGTTTTTGCTCAGTACAATCCTTGGTGGGACCTTATTAATTATCACGGCATATTGCTTGTATTTAGCTAAAAATTCACTTTCTATTTCCATAGGAACATTAATGAAGTTTTTGGTATAAACGCTTTTCGGCCTTACAATAACAACAGGGAATCCATATTTATCTTCTAGGTCTTTTGAAATGAGAAGTAATCCGTTTTTGACTTTATTCTCGAGTTCTTGCTCTGAAAACAGATAGCTAAACATATCCGGTGATATGAGGAAGTTTCTACTCTTTTTCTCCCTTTGGATATGATAGAGTTTACCAATGATTTCTTTCAGTTGATATTGTTTCATTCCAGATAGGCCATGGAGCATTCTCACATACTTCATGTCCTTGTCTGTGAAATCTGTTGTCGCAAGTCCCGAAATCGCCTCTTTTCTTGCTACCCTACCAATTTCCTGAACATAGTCTGCTAGATTTCCCGTAGGAGCAAAATGATAAACAACTTCAATGTCACTGATATCAACACCCATGCCGAAGGCTTTGGTTGCTATCATGATACGGCTATTTCCATATTTGAATGCCTCTTGGGCCGCTTGTCGTTCTTCGGCATCTATACCTGCGTGGTACATACTAACTTTTCTTTGTGTGTGTTCATCCAGTGCATTGTAAATGTCATTGACCTGTTTTTTATATGGACAATAGACTATGGCCTTTTTGTTTTCTGATAGAAATTGCTGTATGCGTTCTCTTGTTTTCTCTATCTTAAAATCATCAACACTACCCTCTATTGACCGATGGGAATAGCTATGAATTTCAAATCCTATGTTATCCCTTCTAACATAGCCTAAGTATAAGTTATGGTTCCTTAAATTCAGGCTGGTAATGGTATCGAAGACCATATCCTCTGAACCCATATACACCGCCGTTGCTGTCAAGCATAATACAGGAAACTTCTTCTGATTAGCGACACGCATTTTATATAGGTAGTTACTCATAAACCAATAATCGGCACGAAAATCCCTTCCCCATGTCGTAACTAAATGTGCTTCATCTATTACAAATAGGCCTATTATTCGCTCGCCTATGATGTTCTCAATACTTGTTCCTAGTAGGAGTTCTGGAGATAAATAAATTAATGAAATTTCTCCTTCTTTTATTTTATTGATCCTTGTTTCCTTTTCCTGAAAGGATATATCGGAGTTAATGCTTGTAACATAGGATATTCCATGCTCTTCCTGTAGTTTGAGTACTTGGTCTAACATGAGTGCTTTCAATGGAGTAACTACGATGGTAACTGCATTATGCTTCTCTGCTAAATGAATGGCTGGCACTTGAAAAAGCAATGACTTTCCAGCGCCTGTTGGAGCTGTAACAAATATGTCGCTCCATTCCTCACTGCTATCTAACGCTTTAACGGATTGTTGTATTATGTCTGATATGATATGTCCCTGCGAAATATTGATTAAGTCGTTCGTATAATCTGGATTCCGATAGAATTTCAATTCGCGAAATGAACATTCTTTTCCCCAGTATTGATGCAGAATAGGAAGATGCTTATTTTCGTCAAGTCCTTCAAATTGGCTGAATTGGTTATGTTTAATTACCGTTAAACGAGCGTTGGATTTTTGATATAGGTAGGCAACTGAAGTTATTCTGCAAAGATCCTTTTCTGCATTTATAATCAGTTGAACATCTTGATATTGGCCATCCCTTTGTAGCCGATCCTTAAAGAGTACGAATTCAGCTTCTGACACAGATATTACTCGTGTGTTGGCCCTTTTATCCTCAAAATATATAGACTCTACGTCTTCTTGATCAGGATAGAAATTTATATTTTCAACCTCTTGATCTACGTGTCTATTTATGTACGCCACACCAATATGGTCATTGGAATATTTAATAGCGTGACTAAACAAACGGGTGTAGTCTTGAATATTACTGTCAGCTTCTGTCTTTTCACTGTTAAAGTATTGTAGAAGTTTGTCTTTGACCGTTTGTTCGATATCTACAATGTAGTAACGATCAAACAGGTTGTTATCTACAACTATAACATCGCCCTCGAATTGTTCTTTAATGTCATTGATAGATTCGCTTAATAACAAGAACTCCTCATAGTAGCCCCAGGTTACTTTTTTGTCTATCGTATAGAATAACCTCGGTAAATTTCTACTGTTTTCAATGAGTTTGGGGATATTTATATATCTGTCATCTGATGTGTTGGTATTTGATTGAAATTGATTAGGCTCAATACGAAGAACTTCTTGATAAAATATGTTGCTAAACCCTTTGAAAAATACTAACGTCCTGGTGCTTTTATGATTCCATTCTGCAAACAATTCTACTAATCTTTCAGATATTGCTACTGGTAATGTCATTATGATCCACCCTTTGTAAACGTATAATGTTTCCTTCTCCAACAGAAATGAAAATTCCTTCCATTTCAAGAAAATATTAATTACGTGTGTCTTTGCCGTTATGAATTAGTTTTGCTGATATCGTAGCAATTGGACACTGACAATATTCCGTCAGCGAATGTTAGTTCTTTTTGTTTAGTTTCTAACATGTGTTTTAGTGTAAATAAAAACTCCCTCAAAATAAGGGAGTGAAATTGATAATAGTAAAACTAATCTTTTTCATTATAAAGTTATTCATCAGTAATTACACAACTATAAACTCATCGTAGTAAAACTTATCTTTAATAAATGCTGCTAATAGATAACTTTCTTCTGTTACTCCTCGGAAAAGACATGCAGATTCTTTTAATTTTATCCTTATTATTTCGAAGTGATTTAGACCTTTACATTGCATAATCATAATTTTGTATTTTGCTTTGCTTTGGATTAGTTTTTCGTAGTCTTCCATGATTCGCTGCTCATTGCCCCATTCACTTTCTGCCACTAGTTCTACAGACTCTAATATTTGGCTTTGCGAACTATATTTTAACCATGAAACGTCATACATCCATTCACCATTTGTAGCATTTTTCACCGAGGCACAAGTTACGTATTTATGCTGATTACCTATTTCAACTAGTTTGGATAATATTTCTTTTGTCCAAACATTATCAGGTTCGTTTTTAAGAAGTAACCTGCCACAAGTATCACTTAATTCTCTTTTGATTCCTTCTAAAATATTGTACATAATCTATCTCCTTGTTCTTTTTCTAATATAAAATTATCACAGTCTCGATACATTTTTCGTGAGTACACACAGTCTTTATTCAATTGATTATGTATATTTTCAATTCACCCGTACGCTCTAAGTTGATTTTTCATTTCATCAACGATTTGTTGGTAACCCGTTAAATTTCCTTTGCCCAAAGTTGAATAGTAGTTTATATGCTTTTCTGCTGCACTTAATGCCTTCAACCATACTTCGTTACCATAATCTCTTCTGATACTCTCTAATAGATACTTATTTGTAGCGTTGTTAAATGCCCTTTTATATACTTTACCATCCATCATAGCTAGAAAAATGGTTATAAAGTCTTGAGCCGAACCTTCGTTCATACCCGTTCTTTGGGCTATTAAAATTTTACCTTCCACCCTAGAATAAACACCCGAAAAGACTTTTTTTGCTATTTCATAAGCCCCTTCGCTCATTTCAATTGTAATTTTCAATTATAACCCTCCACTTTTCATTAACTTCCTCAACGTTCTGCCTGTAACTTTTCCAGCAGCTCTTCGGGCAATTCTTTTACCAACTGTACCTCTTTTTACAGTGTTAATGTCTCCAAGTATTTTTGCGATTCCATAAAGAGCTTTGCGAACTTTATTGATGCTCAAGTCTAACACCAACCTTCATTGAGATAATCTTGTATTCTACTTATATATTTATATCCTACTAAAATAATAATGACATAAGTCTGTCAGTGAACAAATGTTTTATATTTCGTATAAATTTAACCATTTCCGCAAGGATTCCTTCTGCTTTTCTCTATAGTAAGCTGGCTCGAAAATTTGTGCATCCGGACCATATTGATTTAACCACTGGAGGAATTCCCGCGCACTATTGACTGTTATTTGAAAGATGATTGATCCGTCTGATTGTTTCGTAATTTTGGGTATTACAAACAGTTCTTCTTCGAGAATATACCTAGCTACATCTAGAGAAAATCGAATTTTAAAATGGATGGATTCTTCTCCTCGCTCTATGGACCAAGTATTTTTCAAATATGCGTGTAAATCAAAGTTATTCATCTGGTAAGTTGTAGGAAGTACATTTAACCTTTTAAAACGGCTCACGCGGAATGTTCGAATTCCTTTGGCACGATGGCAGTATCCTATTAGGTAGAAGCGATGTTCCCTCGGTACTAAGTAGTATGGATCAATCGTTCGAGTCGTTGTCTCATCACGGCTTTGGGTGTGATAGATGGTTTCAATCTGCTTATTTTCTAAAATGGCTTGAACGATGTCTTCTAAGTACATTGTTTTTGTATCTGATGAAGTAGATCTACCCATATAAAACAGTGTATTAATTCGTTTCGCTAGATCTATGGACTTTGCTTGCTTTTCTTTATATGCCGTTGCCATGACTTTGTCGTACGCATTGAGTAGTGCTGGGGTATTGTCCTTCATATCTAGAATAATTGAATGAAGTAATGCAAAGGCCAATGTTTCATCATCCGTCCAATCTAATGGATAGAGGGAAAAATTACTATTGTAACGATATCCTTTTCCATAGCCTTCACAGGTAATAGGAATATGGGCTGCCGATAAATAATCTAAATCGCGAAAAATAGTACGCTCCGTGGTCTCACATCGCACTGCCAGTTCCTTTGACCGTATTCCTGGTTTTGACTGTACAAGTGTTATAATCTTTAGTAAGCGTATGAGCTGTTCTTTCACGAGAAACCTCCTATTTGTTCTAAACATAGTTATTTATGCCTAATAATATTTAATATTCTTAATTTCATGTGATATCAAATTCGCCACTTATTGCCATTTCCCTTTTAATTATAGAAATTATTTACAAATAGACGCCTTGTTTGTGAGACAAGACGTCTAAATATATCCTTAATGATTTAAAATGTGTGGGTTGCTACATCTATTCTTTTTGATGCTTCAACAACCCTTTGCAGTGCCGCCTTATGGGTGTATAACGCCTCTGCAATATCTAGCAACCATTCTCTGCTGAAATCTCTCTCTATTATACTTCTCGTTCTAGGATCTCTAATATGCCTTAGTGCATTTCGTTGATTTCTACAGATCTCATAGTTGCTCTTATAAGACCATTCCTGATTTGATAAGAGTTGAAGGCAACAATCAAAAATGATTGCATCACTTTTGTTATAGAAACTCAATCTCGGCCTTCTTGTTCCGTGACCATCACAACTGAAATCTGTTCTTAGGCCTATTTCATTAACCCTTCTAACAATTCCAGCCATATACGTATCCATGATTTTTATATCATCATGGGGCCCACCTTCAGCACCTGTGTGTAATTGTTCTATGGCATTAAACCAAGTATCTTCATCCACTATTTCTTTAATTCTTAAACTTTGATAACCTGTTATTTCAAATGCAACACCTACTGTTTGTAAAATTTTCATTAAATACTTCACGTTGTCTTCTGTTTCCATTTCAAGCTTAATTTCACTCTTTCCTATTTCAAAAACAAAACCACTTTTAATCAATAGATTCTCCCAGCTTTTCAATAGAGTAGTTTCCATTCTTCTCAACCTTTCATGTTTTGAAATATTCTTCGTACTGTTGACTATTCAGATTATGCGATTTCATATCGATTCGATAGTGCAAATACATTCGGATTGTGGTTAATCAAATGTAATGCTTGTAATACAAAGTCTGATGTCTGTTGAGCATGTATTATGTTAAGTATTTCTCTATTAGTGTGTTCATTCTGGTATCCTACGGATAGATTAACAGAGTTAATACCTAATCTAGCATATACTGCTGTATCACTTAATCCACCAGTAGTTGCCTTCCAATCCTCCATACCAATAGATGTACTTACGTATTCATAGAAGTCTCCGACAGCCCGATGGCAAAACGTTGTGCTCCTATTATTGATGACAATATCCCTTGAACCTCTACGATCTACTACAATGGCAGCATTGACGCCTTCAAGCCAATGTGGGTTTATCATGCTTGATCCAATGCACCCTACTTCTTCTTGGACGGTAAATGAGACCTTGATTGTTCCGTTGAATCTAGTAGACTCGACTCTTCTTAATACATCTAGTATTACTGCAATTCCTGCCCGATCATCTGCTCCGAGGATTCCTTCACTGGATGTTAGTATATCGCCTTCTCTAATAATCTCTCGATTGGAAGAGAATGTTCCTGCCGTGTCCATGTGGGCAGATAATAGAATAGTCATGCCCTGTTGATTACCAACCTTTTTCTCAGCGAGAAGATTGCCAGCTTCGTCGTTCCAGTGAGAATCAACTAAGTTTTTTAGTGCTTGTGTTAGGTATTTTGTTACTTCCTGTTCTTGCCCACTTGCACCGTTGATTGATAGTAACTCTAGTAATTGTTGTTCGAATAGATTCATATTGAAAACCTCCTATGTTTGATATCTTTATTAAAACAAAAAAGCCGTTACCAGGTGGTAACGGCTCCTTAAAATATAAGGAAGTCTAAATAATCGTAAAAATTGCTATATTAATTTCAATGCTCCAAATATATCGCCCATTTACATTTATAATATATGAATTGTTCTCTACTGAATCTTTTAATATACTACGCAATTTCGCACGTATCTTACTTATATTTTTTCTAATTGTTGAATCACCAAGATCTCTATTATTGTCGAGCCAAACAAATTCTTTTATTTGTTCTTTAGAGACTGGTTCATTGTGTTGTAATAGAAGTTGTAAAATCCTTGCTTCTACAGGTTGGATTGTAATAGTTTTTTGGTTATATTGTACATAAGGACCTTGTTGTGTATTATCCAATATCAATATATGCCTATTATCAATATCTTCTAAGAATTCATCCCGACCCTCAGAGTCATATAACTTTCGTTCTCCTTTATTGGTTACTAATAAATATGGCTTATTCGGAGAACTGTTCATAGATGCAATAGCATTCTCGATCAATGTGATTTCTAGATACCCTAACTTTTCATTTAATTTCACAGCCTTAGTAATGTACTCCTGACCTTTACTATCTTGCAAGTTTCTTGAATAACTAACAGCTAATAAGCAGTATAATTTTATCTTTCTAACATCAGACAGTTCATCAAAACGCTGTAACGCAATAGCTGTTTCTCCGTCCTCAATAACTGCCATATCATCACCATACAACTTGGCAATATGGGCTAAATGAAAATATGGCCTTGGATTTTGGGGATCTATGTTTCTCGCTAACCAAAGATGTTCTGAAGCTTTTTGATATTCACTTTTCTTTTTTCGAAAGTAGGCTAGCTCCACATGTATTTCAGCTAACTCCATTCTATATTGCAATTGGTTATCAGGGTCAGCCATGATAAGTTCCTCAATAATCTCTACTCCTTCTACGTACCAAGACTGGGTAAATAGTTGCTTGTCAGACCATTGACGCTTTTGCTCTTTTAATATATGTACCTTGTTCGTAAGAACCCCCTCCTATTCACAGAATATCTTTAATCCTACCTACGACGCCACTCTCTAGCATCACTTTTATACCATGTGGATGAGTAGCTGATTTCGTGAGGACCTTTTGCACAACACCTTCTGTTAATTTCCCTGAGCGTTGATCCTGCTTTTGAACGACGCGTACCCTTGTTCCTATCTGTATATGAGCTCTTTCCATATCATTTATCACTCCAATTACCATCTATTTCCTTTGCGAAATACTACATCTTCCTCTCATTTGAGGAAGTTCTCAGACCAGGACTTGTCTAGAATATACCGCAATGTCATAATGGATTCAAGTAAGTATATTTGTCATGGTACGATGTACAACACGTTATTAAAATTATTATTAAAAATTCTAATGTGTTTTTAATCTTGTATCAATTGGATTCAAATACTTTCCATTTATACTGACCATAGTAAGAAAACTTACATGTTAAATAAGGAGGATATTATTATGGTTACGTTAGAACTTGTAGAGAAATTACGAGATCGCACAGGCGTATCTTACGAAGAAGCGAAAAAAGCATTAGAGGAAACAAACGGTGACATTTTAGAAGCTGTAATTAATTTAGAAAGACAAAATCGTATCAAAACGCCGCATAATGGCGGGTATTACCATTCACGCTCATCGCAACAAGCAAGTCAACAAACTGCTGTTGTGACAATTGCCAATCGCGAAGGCAGTGAGAATGGGTCAGGCTTTGGAGATGCTGTGAAAGGGTTCTTCCGATGGATGGGAAGAATTATACACAAAGGTAACACTAACAATTTTACAGTGATGAGAAATGGCGAAAAAATCACCTCTATTCCATTAACTGCATTAGCTCTACTTTTATTCTTTGCCTTTTGGATTATACTTCCTATTGCGATCATCTGTTTATTCTTCGGATATCGTTACTCTTTTGAAGGTCCAGAGGCTACTCCTTCTGTAAATCGTGCAATGGATACTGTTGCTGATGCTGCAGAGAACTTAAAGAACGATATCAAAAACGAAATCAACAAATAATCCCATACTACTTACGAAGGATTAAGGTGAAGATATGGAGAGTATTCTAATCATTGAAGATGAGGAAAAAATAGCAAGATTTACGCAATTAGAGCTTGAGTACGAGGGCTATCATGTGGAAAAGGCGCTAAATGGTAGAGATGGGTTGGAAATGGTAAAGCAGAATGCTTATGATCTAATCCTTTTAGATGTCATGCTGCCAGGTTTAAATGGTATCGAAGTATTGCGCCGTATTCGACAGTTTTCCGACATTCCTGTAATTCTCTTAACTGCTCGCGACACTGTAATCGATAAGGTCACTGGCCTAGATAGTGGCGCAGATGATTACATAACGAAGCCATTTGCTATTGAAGAGCTTCTTGCTCGGATTCGTGCCACAATGCGTAAAAAACATACAGTATCGGTACCCGTAGCGCCACAGGTGCTGCGGGTTGGTCCGCTACATCTTGATCCGATTCGTAGAGAAGCCAGAATAAATCAACAACTGATTGACCTTACTAAGCGGGAATTCGATTTGCTACAATATTTGTTAGAAAATAAAAATATTGTTCTTCAACGAGAAATTCTTTTAGAAAAAATATGGGGTTATGATTTCGCGGGCGGCTCTAACGCAGTCGATGTATACATTCGATATTTACGAGCGAAGATTGAAGATCCATTCAACCTTAAATTGATTCAGACAGTACGAGGAGTGGGATATGTGATTCGTGATGAGTAATACTGTGAAACATAAACCAAAGAAACTAGGGACTTCCCTAACGCTTCGCTTAAATATGCGGATGTTCGCGATACTACTTTCCGCATTTTTTTCTATTAATATGCTACTAATATTACTGGCGATAGGTAGTACAGTTTATACTACTGAAGAACGTGCACAACAAGTGCTAGAGTCTTTCAAAGAATCTAATGTATTCAGTGATAATGCAGAACAAACAGAGCTCACAATCAGTGGATTTACCCTGCAACCTATAGATATTATACCTGATGATGGATTCCACCTACCACATGGTATCCAAAAACACCTACCTATCAATGATACTGAGGCGCTTCGTGGTATTGCAGCTTTTGATACGGCTAAGTATGAAATCCGATTCAAAGAATGGGTACAACAAATCACGTATTATATTTATGTAAATATAGAAGATTCTACTTATAAGATTCACTATCAAATTGGCAATGACTTGTATCGTTTATTGATATTATCTATTATTATACTCGTAGCTGAGCTTCTCCTATTATTAAAAGGCTTAATAAAAGGTTCCTTATCTATCCGTAAAGTTCTTAGACCTATATCTGAAATGGCAGAAACAGCCATGTCTTTAAATGCACAAGTAACTTCTATGAACAATACAGATTATGGTAGTATTCAGAATTTGGCAGGTGCTATTAGTACCATAGACGCTAGTCATCTGGACCAACGCATTTCTATTGATGAATCACAGCATGAATTAAAAGAGCTTGCTCAAGCAATCAACCTGATGCTCAATCGCATTAGTGCATCTTATCAATCTCAGGTAAGATTTGTCTCGGATGCTTCCCATGAATTAAGGACTCCGATTTCTGTCATTCAAGGTTATGTAAATCTATTAGACCGCTGGGGGAAAAATGATGAAAAAACGCTACAGGAATCAATCGATGCTATAAAAAGTGAAACAGAGAATATGAAGCGTTTAGTTGAGCACTTACTCTTCCTAGCCCGTGGGGATAATGAGTCGATGCAGCTTCACTTAGTTCCATTTGATATCTGCGACCTGGTTGAAGAAATTATCCGAGAAGCACAGATGATTGATATATCGCACCGGTTTGAAGTGCAGCTAGCCCGACCCGTCACTATTGTTGCAGATCGACAATTAATAAAACAATCGATTCGTATTTTGCTAGATAATAGCATTAAGTATACGCCCGCCAATGAAACAATAACACTTAAGGTTAATAAAGATCATCAACAAGTGAAAGTAACTGTTCAAGATCACGGAATTGGGATTTCGCCTGAGGATCTCCCTCATATCTTTGACCGTTTCTATCGCTCTGATGAATCACGGGCACGGAAAACTGGTGGTTCCGGGCTTGGCTTATCAATTGCGAAGTGGATTGTGGAACGCCATGGCGGACATTTTGAAGTCCTCAGTCGATTAGATATCGGCACGAGAACAAGTATTATATTACCAACGTAAAAAAGCCCATAAGGGCTTTTTTATCATTTTTAGTACTATTATTTGCCTTTCTTATCTTGCTCCACCGCCTCCACCACCACTGAAACCACCGCCACCTCCGCCTGAAAAGCCGCCACCCCCACCTGAACCTGAAGATGTCTGGCTGGTAGCTGTAGATATTGACTGTTGGATGCTCTTGGTTACGGAATTGGTCATATTCTCAAAGCTATTTGTGAAATCGGTGAAGTCCCCATTATTCGTGTTCAAATAATACCATCCATAGCCAAAACGGTGATTACCTTGCTCCATCGAAGGAAACACGATATTTAACTGCTTAATTACTTCTTTCGCTACACCTAAAGAAATCGCGTACACAAGGTAGTGCTCCCATATGACTAAAGACGGAATATCATGCTTATCCATATTGGAGAAGTGCTGCAGGAAACGTCTAAATGCCTTCCACCTTACAAATTGCTCCTGCCCTTCTGGGGAGCGCCTAGCATGAAATGCAACGCCAATCATGCATAGGATACCAGTAATCATTGCAGAAATTGTCAGAGCAATAAAAGGACCTAGAGTGATTACTTGCCAAATCAATGTAATAAATCCAATTAAGAATAATACTATCCCTGGCATCACATGTTTCAATACTTTTCCGCCTGAATGCTGATCAAAGAATCCTAACTCATCACCACGTTTTTTTAACGCTTCTGACCAATCATTCCAAAAACTCGCAAACACAGTCCTTTTACGTTTTGCATAGCTCTCTATTTGTTGAAATGTCAAAGTTGGTTTCTTATTAGCTATTTCATGAAATAAAAATACTAAGAGACGATTCTCATGATTTAGTAGGCTCTGCACTTTTCCCGTTAATACTTCATCGAATGTAAATGAACCTGAATCAATTATTGTAAGTTGATAAGTTTTCGTTGGTTTCTTGCGTAGAATTCCTTTTGCCTCATTAGTAATCTCGTCAATTCTGACATATCCTCGCCTTACCAGATCAAGTATCGTTGCCGTTAGATCTGCCGGGGTAATTTGTTTGAAACGCCATAACACGGCCATTTCAGCTGGCGTATACTGAGCTGGAAGCTCTCGATAATAATCCCCTTGAAAATCTGTTGTATATGATTTGGAATAGCGAATCGCACTGATTATCGTGTATATTAGACCTCCAAAAAATAGCATTGCTGTTAGTATCCAATTCATTTCCGCGTACAGACGTTGGCTATTCGCATCGTCCGCCCACTTCTGTTCTTGCTCTAAGATATTTGGTAATGCAGCTTCATTTGTAAAACGATTCCCTTGAGGAACTAATTCCCTAGGAAAAGTGACCCTGCCCGTAAGGTAGGTTTTCGCAGGTAGTCCTGATATTTCCCAAATCACCTGTCTATGGTTTTCGATTGATACGTTTCCATGAAGTGGTCCATGGCCCCAAGCGCGGATGTCTTCTACTGATGCGCCATCAGGTAACCGAAGTGTAACTTGCACATAATCTATACGTTGTTCCCATTGATCGCCAATAAATTGATAATACAATTCCGCAATATCATCGTGAACCTTTACGACGTTCAAGACTTTATATTGTAGTGTAAAAGTTCTTACTTCATCTGTAGCGTCAAAGCTCCAGTCAATATAGGTAGAATCGCCACGATCTTGTATGATATAGGTCCCGGATGGACCAAACTCATCTCCAGGATGAAAAGAGTACTCTTGACCTTCCTCAGAAACCAATATATCTACAATTTGTTCACCAGATTGCTTATTGATCCACTGATATAGACCACTAAACGTTCCGTTAAAATTGGTAGTTCGTTGCTCTGTCACAACCATCGAACCGTCTTTTTGGACTTCTGCAAGGATTTCTAGTTTAGGAAAGTGATAGCTCCGTGCTTCTACGACATCTTGCATAGTACCTATGGTTAGAATGGCAACAAAAATACAAATGAAGATTCTGACAATATGCTGAAAATTCATGTAACTCCTTCCTTTCTATTCTTATTCCTTACTATTACTACGAAATTCAACAGCAACAGCCTCACGTGCTTCCCGTTCTGTTAAACTGAAATACTCAGAGGAATAAAAGTTAAAGATACCTGCAAATAAATTATAAGGAAACATTTCAATCCTAGTATTATACTTTTGTACCGTGTCATTATAAAATTGGCGCGCAAAAGCAATATTACCTTCCGTATTCACAAGTTCCTGCTGTAGTTTTTGAAAATTCACATCCGCCTTCAGTTCCGGATACTTCTCTGCCACAGCAAATAGATTTTTCAATGTTGCTGTCAAAATTGATTCTGCACCCGCCTGCTCCTGTACATTTTGAGAAGATAATGCTCCCACTCGAGCTTTCGTAACATTCTCTAATGTTTCTTGTTCATGGTTGGCGTATGCCTTAACTGTGTCGATTAGATTTGGAATCAATTCATATCTTCTGTGTAATTCTACCTCAATCTGCGCCCAGGAGTTTTTTACCCTTTGCCGTAATGTTACAAATTGATTGTATATAAAAATAATGATAATTCCAGTGATTGCTAAGAATGCTATTGTTAATGTCGTCATACAACACCTCCGGAACTTAGCTATGATTATTCATAGCCTAGTTTTACATATATTCGCCTTTTCTCAACGACTTCCTGTTAAAAAAGAAAAATACCTATGTATGTTCTAGGTATCATGCGTGTAATTTACTCTCTAGTTAAATGATTCGCTGATCTCCATAGATGGTAAGCTAAACGGTCCAACCAATGGATGGTTTGCACTAAATGAATTGCCTCATCTACTTTTAATAGAGTTTGTTGGTCTGCTGCATTCCTGTAAATTTCTTTTCTTCCTTCTTTACGAATCTCAGCTATCGTCCGAGATTGTTCAGCTAATTGCTCTAGTAGTTCTTCCGGTAGATTATAACTCTCTTCCTCAATTTCTACATCTTGATATGTCGCTGTTAAACGGCGAATAATATGATCGATATTCATGTTCTTAGCAGCTGCTTGAGTCGGATTATATTCTTCCTTCATCACATGTAAAACGCGCTCAATATGATCGATGGAGTGTACTAGGGAGATGTATTCCTCTTTTGACTCAATACTATCACTTACTGTCAATAAGAAATTCTGAATATCCACTAACGCTCTTTCTAAAAGTTCTAATTTGTTATTCTTTGAAGCACTGACTTTCATATTCGTAATGGCTGATAACGCTACGTCTACTATGTCAATCCATAAGTCCAATAATGCCCTTCTTGCAGCCTCTATCCCAACAGGTCCTACAGTAGCTAAACTCTTGTGCAAGTATTGACAATGTGTATCTTCCTCGTCTGGGAATATCTTAAGTACCACAGCTTTAAACCATGGAAGGATTAAGACAATCGCTATAGCTCCAATGACGTTAAAGACGGTATGAAAAAGCGCTAATGTTGTTGCTAATTCATCAATATAGATTGCTTCACTAATGACAAACACTAGACGAATCAACCACGGCAAGAATACTAAAGCTATGATTCCAGTAAGTAAATTGAATAAAATATGTGCAGTAGCTGTTTGTTTCGATGCAACAGTACCACCTAGTGTTGCTAGATATGCTTTAATGGTAGTTCCAACGTTCTGTCCTATAACAAGAATAGCTGCTTGTTCAAGACCAATCACTCCTGTATGAAGGGCTGTTAAAGTCGTCACAACTGCAGCGGAAGAGGATTGCATCACTACAGTCATAACAATCCCAATTAGAACAAGGGCTGGCATTACCCACCACTGATCCCCTGAAAACCTAGTCAAGTCGATATAATTTGTGAAATCTGACATTCCATCTTGTAATACTGAAATCCCTAGGAATATTAATCCAAAACCAGCAAGGGCATATCCTTGAGGACCCAAGCGATTGCTACTTAGTAACTTCATTAGAATACCGACACCAATCACCGGTAGTGCAATCGCTCCCATATTAACTTTGAAACCAATAATAGTTACAATCCAACCTGTGCTAGTGCTACCTAGATTCGCACCGATGATTACACCGATGGCCTGGGTAAATGTTAACAGCCCCGCACTCACAAAACCTATTGTCATAAATGTAGTAGCACTTGATGATTGAATAATTGCAGTTATGGTCGCTCCTGAAAATATCGAAGAAAACGTTCCACCAGTGAATTTACTTAGCCAGTTTTTCAGTGACTCCCCAGCTAAAGCCTTTAACCCTTCTGTCATTAAATTCATCCCTAGAAGAAATAAACCGATTCCTCCTAGAATTAAAGCAAATGTACTCAAACAAATCACCTTCAGTCTTTTCTATGTTGGTACTGATATTTTAAAAGTATTTTCATTCGGTTCATATTGTTAAGCAAAGATTACTAAGCTTGCAGCCATCAAGACCATACCAGCCACCAACCCATACATTGCAACATGGTGCTCCCCGTACTTCTCTGCTGTCGGTAATAATTGATCAAGAGATATGAAAACCATAATTCCCGCGACTGACGCAAATACAAAACCAAAAACAGCATCATTGATAAATTGCATCAGAACAAAAAACGCAAGTAAAGCTCCTATCGGTTCTGCCAGACCCGACGAAAAAGATAGAGCCAAAGCTTTCTTTTTACTACCAGTCGCATAATATAGCGGCACCGAAACTGCAATACCTTCAGGAATGTTATGAATTGCAATTGCAATCGCGATTGTGACTCCTAGCATCGGGTCTTGTAAGGTAGCCATAAATGTCGCAATCCCTTCGGGGAAGTTATGTATAGTAATCGCAATAGCCGAAAAAATACCTAATCGATAAAATTTTCTCTTCTTTATTTCTTCTTCACAGTTCATATCTGATTCTAGACCATTATTCAACTCATGTGGATTGTCATTAGACGGTACTAGTTTATCGATAATAGCGATAAAAGCCATTCCAGCAAAAAACGCTACTGTCGTCATAAAGTAACCAAAGGTTTCTCCATAAAAATCCGACATTGCTTCATTGGCCTTTGGAAATATTTCAATCATAGATACATACAGCATTACACCTGCTGAGAAACCTAAGGATCCTGCTAGAAACTTAGGAGTTGTTCCCTTTGTGAAAAATGCTATTAGCCCTCCAATTCCAGTAGAAAGCCCAGCAAATGTTGTTATACCTAAAGCGAAAAGCACTTCTGGGGTAAACATATTCCCACCTCCAACTCTATCATTTCATTATACTCTAAACTACTTGAAAATTCTAAAATAAAAAAACCTCATCAAATCGATGAGGTTTTTTCAATGGTTGCGGGAACAGGACTTGAACCTGTGACCTTCGGGTTATGAGCCCGACGAGCTACCAACTGCTCCATCCCGCGTCATTTAGTATTTATATATCTATATTACAGTAACCTTACCTTTATGTCAAATCGCCTAATTTTCTCTAACACATTATAGGTAACTTACATATAATAAGAAAAACATAATACACTAACGTTAGGATGGTGATTTGCTTGCCTAACTGGCTATTTGTTCAACTTAGAAAAGCTTTTTACCAAAGAGATAAATATCAAATTAAGATGTTAAACAAATGTTGGTTCCGTTACAAATAAGCATCAAAACCAAGATCATCGATTAAGTTTTTTATGTCTTCTGGTATTATTATCTCCTCAGTATATGTAACAGTTGCTGTTTTGTCAGCTAGATTCACTTCCGCTTTTGTAATTCCCTCAACAGCATTTAGGGTATTCTCAATTGACATTTTACAATGTCCGCAAGACATACCTTCTACTTTTATTAATATCGTTTTCATTTTCGTTTCCCTCCCAATTGGGTCCCATGAATACTTCATGAGGCTCTTTTTTCTATGTTAATAGGAGTTCATCTAATTGTCAAATTGAAATGTTAAATATTCTTCAGAGTAAATTATGAAGAAATTCCTATTGAACTACTCAGCTATTTTATATTACTATAGAGATAAATATTGTTATTAATGATTATGTTTATTTACTAGGGATAAAATGAAGATAAAAAGAAGATAAAAATACACTAAATGAGGTGGTTTGTATGACACAGGAAAAGAAGATTCTCGTTGTAGATGATGAACCAAAGATTGTTGATATCGTTTCCCTTTATTTAAAAAAGGACGGCTTTTTAGTAAAAACAGCTTACAATGGTAAAGAAGCATTAAAAGTGTTTCGCGAATGGAAGCCTTCGTTGATTATTCTTGATTTGATGATGCCAGAAATGACTGGCGAACAAACTTGTGAGGCCATTCGAAAAGAATCTAACGTACCTATTATCATGCTTACGGCAAAGAGTGATGAAAATGAGCGAATTAAGGGTCTATCCATCGGTGCTGACGATTATCTTGTCAAACCTTTTAGTCCTCGCGAGTTAGTCGTCAGGGTGCGCACTGTTCTTCGTCGTTTCCAACCAAATGAAGTAATGGCGGATATCTTAACATTTAATGATGGTGATTTAGAAATCGATGCAACTCGTCATGAAGTAAAACTCGGAGGTAAAGTTATAGATTTAACGCCGAATGAATTTAAACTTTTATTAGTGCTTGCTAAGAATCCTAATCGTATCTTTACAAGAACAGAATTGCTTGAAAAAGTCCAAGGCTATAACTTTGAAGGATATGACCGTACGATTGATGCTCATATTAAAAATCTTAGGAAGAAAATTGAGATTGATCAAAAGAATCCAAAGTATGTACGTACGGTATATGGTATGGGTTATAAATTTGAAGGGGTCTAGGAATGAAAGGGTTAGCGCCTAAAATTACACTTGCTTTTTTATTTGCAATTGTAGTAACTCTACTATTGTATAGTTTGATATTGAATCAATCGATTGACGAACAATTTAATCAATACATACAAGCTACCATTCGGGCTAATAATGAACGGATAGCAAATGCGTTAGCCTTTGCTTATGAACAGGACGGGCAATGGTATGCCGATACAGGTGCTGATGTGGCGACTTTTGTGAAATCAGACAATATTAGTCTACGAGTTCGTGATACTAGTAATTTTGTCGTATGGAATTCAATTAGCTACCACAAAGACTTAGCACAATTATTCTCTTTACAACCCGATGATAAGATTCACACTATCACCTACCCAATCTCAGTCAATCGAGAGATTGTAGGATATGTAGATATTACTTATCTAGGCACAATCCCACTAACAGATATTGATTCTGGTTTTCGAAACTCTGTCAATAAATCTCTTATTTCTACCGCAATATTTTCTACTATATTTGCGATATTTTTAAGTATCATATTCTCAAGTGGCATTACGATGCCTTTGATGAAAATGACGAAAATAGCCATCCAGCTCCGTAAAGGCGATTTGAAACATCGTATGGCCG
Organism: Desulfuribacillus stibiiarsenatis; assembly: GCF_001742305.1. Lineage (NCBI taxonomy): Bacteria > Bacillati > Bacillota > Desulfuribacillia > Desulfuribacillales > Desulfuribacillaceae > Desulfuribacillus > Desulfuribacillus stibiiarsenatis. Next base: position 18,524 of record NZ_MJAT01000007.1, read on the forward strand.
TTGGGGCTAGTAATGATGAAGTGTCAGAGCTTGCAATTGCTATTAACCACTTAGCAGAAACGCTTGAAAGAGAAGAAAAGCTAAGAAAGAATATAACCGCAGATATCGCTCATGAGTTAAGAACTCCACTCATGACCCTGCAAGGACAGCTTGAGGCAATCATTGATGGGATTCTCGATCCAACCCCTGAGACCTTAACGAGCTGTCAAGAGGAAGTAATCCGTTTAACTTCCCTAGTAAGTGATTTAGAACAGTTAACAACAGCCGAGAGCGCCTCTTTAGAGCTAGATCAAGAAGTTTTATCTCTATCTGATTTGACACATCAAATTGTTGATAGCTTCCAAGGACAATTTCGTCAGAAAGACATAGCCCTTTCTTTCTATGCTAACAAAAAATCTTATGTACTCGCAGATAAGCGTAAACTAACACAAATCCTGATCAATTTGATTTCCAATGCTTTGAAATATAGTGAGCCAACGGACAAGGTATCCATAAAGCTAATGCAATCCGATGATATTATTACGCTTAAAATCATTGACACTGGTTTAGGGATATCTGCTGAAGATTTACCATATATTTTTGAAAGATTTTATCGTGGAGATAAATCGAGAAATCGAGAAACTGGTGGTTCCGGTATTGGTCTAGCTATAGTAAAAAGTCTTGTAGATGCACATCACTGGAAAATCGAAATTGAAAGCACACTCCAGAAAGGGACAACCGTCACCCTTACGATGCCGGCGGCTCAACCAATTGATATTGAATCATAAATAAACTTATACTATCTGATACTATAAAATTAAGAGCTGAAAGCTTATCGTTACATTTTGATAAGCTTTCAGCCCTTATTATTATATGCTTCTAATCGATTCGATTGGATCTAAGTTCGCTGCACGCATAGCTGGATAAAGGGCGGCCAATACACTAATAAAGCTTCCTAAGCCAGTGATATATAGTAAAGACTGCCATGGAACAAACAGCGTTAAACTCTCTGCTTCAATGCGATATATAACATAATTACCCGCTATAATCCCTATAATCGTGGCAAACACAATCGCAATAAGCACTAGAGTAATCGTTTCCATTAAGATCACTTTTGCAATATGCGATTTACGGAATCCTGCTGTACGCATAATCCCAAATTCCCTCACTCGTTCATTGACAGACGAAATCATCGTTGTCATGACAAGAAATAACCCTACAATCGTAATCGTAATAATTGTGAAGTTTGTATATCCTTTAAATTCTTGGAATAAATTCTGTCTCGCTTCCATACTCCCTTGTTGAATCTTTACTTGCGTATTCGGTGCTTGTAAAGAGATACGCTCAACTATCGAGTGTACTTCCTCCATACTACTTGTATTGATGTGAAGCTCCATTACGTTTCTTACATCTTGGGCTGGAAATATACTTTCCCAATATTTTCGATCTATATATACAAGGAAATCTGTCTCATTTCCTTGCTCTTCAATGATTGCATACTGTTCTATCTCAATCACTGAAGATTCAAAACCAAGTTTAATCTCATCGCAATTCTCTTCGTCTTCGTGTAAATCATTCTTTTCTACCACTATTTCTACATTGGTTTGTTGGCCATGTTCCGAATGCTTTTCTGGAAGCTGCCCATAAAGTGTAATATTATGATTATAACCAAGTAGTATCCCATCATTAAGAACTCTTTTTAAAGTATCTTGATCAACTGCCCAATAACTCTTAGATGCTACTTCCTTTTCCAAATCAGTAATTACGAATAGTGCATCTTGATTATTAATTGACCCCAATACTACAGACTTAACGATTGACGTATGATTATATCCTTGAAGGATATTTTGAATCAATGTCAGGTCTTCGTTTGCTAAAAACGAGCTTTCTTGAAGGTTATCACTTGCAATCGTAATTCCATTATAGACTAGGTTAATTTCTTCGCTATAAGGGCTGATTAACAGGTTAATTCCATGTTTTCGCAAATTTTGGTCAATTGAATCCTCTAAATATTCCGTCACACTCATTAACGTGATAATTGTAATAAATCCAAGGGCCAATCCTGTAAGTAGAAAAAAAGATTTACCCTTACGTTCCACTATACTTTTATGTGCAATATCCAACAGTTTCATAGGAGATCACTCTCCTTTACTTCTGTAGGTATCGGATTCAATCAAGCCATCACGTATGACAACCACCCTTGAAACGTACTCAACTGTTTCCGGATTATGGGTAACCATAATGATTGTATGGCCTTGTTTGTTCAATGACTTAAATAGCTCTAATATTTCTTCGCCAGTTTTCGTATCTAAGCTTCCCGTAGGTTCATCGGCAAATACAATCGGTGGATTGTTGACGATTGCTCTTGCAATTGCTACTCTCTGCTGCTCTCCTCCGGACATCTCATTAGGAAGGCGATGTTTCTTATTTAATAGACCTACTTTATCTAGCACCTGTTCAGCCATAGTCAATTGTTCTTTCCCACTGTACTTACTTACGGATAATGGTAGCATAACATTTTCTATGGCTGACAGATATGGCAATAAGTGCATCTGTTGAAAGACAAAGCCCGTATATGAATAACGGAAATCTGCACGTCGTTCTTGTGATAATTGATAGATATCAATATCATCTATCATAAGTTTACCAGTACTAGGAGGGTTTAAAGTTCCTAAAATCGTTAGAAGTGTACTCTTTCCTGAACCTGAAGGTCCCATTAAGGATACAAACTCTCCCCGTTCAATAGTTAAATCAACCTTTTGTAAGGCAGTAAATGATACGCCTTTGCTGTCATATACCTTTGTAACATCCTTTAATTGAATGAAACTCATATCATAACCCCTCACATCTATATTTTTAATGCTTCGACCGGATCAATTTTCGTAGCACGAATTATTGGAACTAGACTTGCTAAGATTGTTAATCCAACAGTAGCAGCAACCGAAGTCAGACCTAACGTCCAACTATAAGTAATCGTCAGAGGAATATGAATCAAGTAAGGAGTAATGAAATCAGCGAAAAATGTTCCTAGGCTGTACCCTACTAGGCCTCCAACCGTACCTAATATGAGTGCTTCTGTTAAAAGCATTTCAAAAATATATAATCTTCTATATCCTACTGCTCTTAAGATCCCAATTTCTACCCTACGATCATATACATAATTCATCATGGTCATGCCAATGACGAAACTGCTAATAATGATAATGACAATCGTGCCAATCACCATAAATTCTTGAATTCTCTCTACTGTATCTGTTCTCATTTTCACTGATTCTTGTAGGCCAGTTACATTAGAATGTGGTAGAACATGACGGATTTGCTCAGTAATTTCAGGTAACGGACACGTACTACATAGAGCAGCCACTTCAATGAACGATATACGTTCCCCGTGATTCTTAATATCTTGCAACGTTAACAATGGCAAAAATAAAATCTGATCTTCATCCGTACCGTTCCGTTCTAATACCCCAGTAATTTGAAATTCCTTATTTTCTAGGATAAGAGTACCTCCAACGGTCTTTTTAAGCTTTTGGGCTAATTCATAACCAAGCAGAACTTCGTTTTCTTTGAATGGAAGCTTGCCTTGCCAATTCCACCAAGGCTTAAGCTGTTCTTCAAATTGAAAATATATTCCTAATAGCAGAGCTTTCTGCTGATTGTCAATGACTCCGACATCGACTAATTTAGGAGATACAACGGCAATACTGTCTCGATCATGAATTTGGTATACTTTCATATAGTCATCAGCAATCAAATGATTCGCTTCCGTGTTTTTGCTGGATAAAGAGACCCCCCCATATGACAAATCATGATCTGACGATGCAGCTGAAATGATAATATTAGGACCCAACTTATCAAAGGTATCTCCAATTTCAAGGCTCATGGAACGATTGAGTTGATATAAGGTATTCACTATGGCCACTGCTGTAACAAGGATTAAGATAAGAAATAAGGCGCGTTGACGGCGCCTTAAAATACTTTTTATAGCTATTGCTTCTAGTCTCATAGCCACACCTCTTCTATTTTTAACATTCAATAATCATAATGTTAGAACTCGCGTGGTTTCCAATCTTTAATTTGCTGAAATGGAATTTGAATCTCGTCTCCTAGCACTTCGTAATAGATTTCTTCAGGAGGATGATCTAAGCAACCACCACTAACTCCGACTAGTGGCTCCATCGTCCAAATCGTACCACAAGATTCACAGATAATTTGATCTCTTACTCCGTCTATTCTAAACGTTTCTGATCTGCACGGTTCACAGATACTAAAAGCAACTACTAACCTTCCTGAAGGTGCAATAAAAGAAGTAATTGGCATATAGCTGTCCCCAACAGGAACTTGCGAATAAATTAAACCAGCTGCTTCTACTTCCTGTAATGAAAGAATTACTTTATCTCCATCTAAGTGATTTTCCACTTGCGTCATTGGAGTCACTGTTCCATAATCAAAGGCAGCTCCAGTATTAAAATCTCCCGGCGTATAACGACCTCTCGCAATATCTTCTTCACCTGATAAGAAGTAAACTGCTAATCCTGCCACGATCAAGATCACGATTCCTACTACTACAAGATTCAACCCTTTGTTACGTTTACCATCAGAGAATTCTTGTTTCTTATCTTGTACCAATGAAATCCCCTCCAATTTTTTTAAAGTATTATTCTGAATTACTTTTTCGATTCTAAAGACTGTAGTTGTTCACTAATTACGTCTAATTCCTTAGCAAGCTGTGATTGTCTTCTTCCAAGTGATAGAGTGTAAAAGAAAATCATCGTCCAGATGATGAAATATGCTGCAAATAAATAGTTTAAGCCCATGATTTACATCCCCTTTACATAGCGTTTTTTAGTTTATCTTTAATCTCATTTACTTTGTTTCTCATATTACCAATGGCTATACCCTTTTGTAACAGGTAGAAATATAAGAATGTAAACGTTATTACACTAAGAATTAGCGTAAATAACATCTCTGGGGCAAGTCCACCGCCACCTTCTTTTATCACAGTAGGATGTAGCTTAGAGTTCCACCATTTAATTGAGAAGAACACAATTGGCACATCAATAAACCCTATGATTCCAAATACTGCAGATAATCTGGCTTTCTTTTCCCATTCCATATCTGATACACGGATCATAATATAAGCGATATAGATAAACCAAAGGATTAGCGTAGTCGTTAATCTAGGTTCCCAAGACCACCAAGCATTCCAAGAAGATCTTCCCCAAATTGGACCAGTAGTCAAAACGATTGTAGTGAATAATACTCCAATCTCTGCTGATGCAACAGCGATTACATCATATACACGACTTCTCTTCAGTAAAAAAATTATACTTGTGACAAATACCACGAAAAACGCAAAAAAAGCTAACCATGCAGATGCTACGTGAAAGTAAAAAATCTTTTGTACAACTCCTAGACGTACATCTTCTGGAGTATAAATAAATATGAAATATAGTGACACACTGACAAGTACAAAGGTTATCCAACCTAAGATTTTATGCCAGTTTCCCAAACTAATCGATTGATTCACAACTACACCTCCATGACATAGTCAAACAACATATAAGGAATTACTAGAAAAATCACATCAAACACAATCATTAAATATAACCATGAACTAAAAGCTTCAAAGCCCTGCCCTTGAAAAATGAAGCTTGTACTTTGCACACCTGCAATAATCAATGGAACGGATACAGGGAACAAAATAATTGGCAAGAGCATATCACTCATTCTTGAATTAGAAGCTAAAGCTGCTAAGAATGTACCTATAGCAATAAATCCAATCGTACCTACTAATAAAACAAGAGAAAGCAGTGCTACGCTTCCTTGGAATCTGTAATCAAACAATATAAAGAATCCTGGAACGATAACAATTTGTGTTAGTAAGACAAAGATTAGATTACTAATGAATTTTCCTAAAAATATCATCGTACGATCACTTGGGATGAGTAATAATCCTTGCATACAATCATTACTCTTCTCCATAGTAAACGAGCGATTTAAACCTAAAATTGATGAAAATATAAGTGCAACCCAAATCATCCCTGGCAATACCTTTTGCAATACATCCATACTCAGGTCAAACGCAAAGCTAAATATCACAATTACTAGACCGCTAAATATAAGCATTGCACTAGTCATTTGCTTAGTCTTAAATTCCATGATTATATCTTTACCTATAATTGCTTTCAGAGCACTAAGCACGCGTCACTTCACCTCCAACAAGTTGTAAGTAAAGCCGCCTAAATTCATCTGAACGGATACCTGTAGAGATATCGTCATAAATAATTGACCCTTTTGCTAAGACGAGTAGACGATTACTCAATGTTAAAGCCTCTTCATAGTTGTGAGTTATCATAAATAATGTGCGTTTTTCATTATGCAAAGATTGTAAAACATCATTTAAAATTTGTATCGCTTGTTGATCTAACCCCGTGTATGGTTCATCTAGAAATAATAATGACGGGCTATGTAAAATTGCCCGTGCTATTGATAGTCTCTGTTGCATTCCTCTTGAAAATGTTCGTACTGGATCATGGATATATAGCTGTAATCCTACATATCTTAATACCTCTTTAATTCTACTTTCTAAATTCTTCACTTCATAGGCTTGCCCGTAAAAGCGTAAATTCTCAAGAGCAGATAAGTTATCATACAAAAATGTATGATGACTTATCACTCCGATTTCCTTGCGCAATGCTACGCTTTTATCTTTAGCAGACTTCCCGTTTATTGTGATAGAACCAGTTGTTGGAGGAGTTGCTAGAGATAGCAATTTAAAAAGTGTACTTTTCCCAGCACCGTTGGGCCCTAGAACTGTTACAAATTGTCCCTCAGGGACTTCAAAAGATACAGGGTGTATAATATTTTTGCCACCAATGGATTTCGATATATCTTTTACTGCTAACATGTAGAACCTCCCCGGTTCACTACTCGGTAAATTCTTTGATTTTCAACTTAACTGCAACTAATTTCTTCTTATATACTTCACGGCGCTTTGTAAAATCTGCTTCATCCATTTCACCACTATCATACTTAAATTGAAGTTCTGTAATTTTCTTCTTAAGTACTGACTCTTCTTTATACAATCTTAAGAACACATCGTCTTCGTTAGACTGATTACGTTCTTTCGCCATTTTTTCTTCCCGTGCCCAACGATAGAAGTAATATCCAATGCTAAACACAAGTAGAGCGATGAATAGACCCGTCATTAAATGTGGATCAAATCGTGCAAAAGCAGAGTTATTCCAAAAACGAATATGTCCAGGATTATGAAACCCATCATAGCCTTGAGCTAGACGGTTTCCTTGACCCTGCGGATTTAACGATACTGCAGATTGTCCCTTTTCTATATTCAAAGTAATTACGTCGTTACTAGGAATGTTAGAAATTACATGATAATTGTAATTTTGATTATCTACCGTAGTTGTACCTGTATCAACAAATCTTTCATTCGTCACTTTAATGCCACTGGTAGCTAACGCAAATACATTTAACATTTTCACAGGATGTTGTCTTTCAAACGTATATTGCAAAGCTTGTTCCGAACTTAAAAAGTAGTTAATTACAAGCTCAATACTACGATCTGCTGGAATCTGATGTATAATTACCACTTCATTGTCAATGACCTCGTGATTTATCGTACCAGTATCTACTTCTACCGTTACATGTTGCGCATTGTCAGGCAGTGGAAAACGTATGACTGGATTGTCAACAGTAGATACGATTTCTTCACTTGAAATGTTCTTGAAACTGACCATATGCATAAACGATATGATATTGTCGCCTTTTTGATCTAAGACGATATATTCAACTTCAAGAGAAAGGTTTTGCTCATTCGCCATAGCGAACGAAGACAATAAGAGTAGTAAAGAAAATGTAAGGATTGTTATAATCTTTTTTATTTTCATTATTTTCCCTTTCTCCTTTTATCTAATTCTGCCTCGATTTCTTGTTCTAATTCACGCTCAATCTCTTTCTCAATTTCTTCTTCCAGTTCTTGGTTTACTTCGAAATGCTTCGTCTCTGATTCTTCTTGTTTTAGTAAAAGCATAGCTTCTACTTCATAATCTTGCTTTAATGCTTGATAATCTTCTTCTGAAATTTTCTTCGTTTGGTAGTCGAATTCGATTTCATTTAATGTAGAGAAAATTGCTTCCTTCGCATCTCTCTCATTTATAACTTCTGTTCTTGCTTCCTCATATGTTCTTAATGGCTTTACTATCCAATAGAAGCTAACCATGAGTAATATTCCTGAACCAACTAGAACGATACCTAATTCCATATTCACACACCCTTACTGAAATTGATGTTAATCACGATATCTCGGTACATAGTTTCCGTATCTACCAGGCCATACCGCAAGAATAGTTCCAAGTACTACGATATAACCGCCATACCAAATCCATGCTACTAGAGGATTTACTTTTACTTTAAATGTAGCGGTACCGTCATTTTCCCATCCACTTAATACAACATATAAATCTTCAATTAAAGTAGAATGAAGAGCCACTTCAGTGCGAGGTTGATGCCAAGTTGGATAGAATATCTTTTCTGGTTGTAACTGCATTAGATATGATCCGCCTTTTTCTACTCTAAGGTCAGCATATACTATATCATTTACGCCTTCCTGCACCTGTTCTAAGCTCTCATAAGTTAATACATAATCTTTAATAGTAAGACTTTCCCCAAACGCTAAAGTCTTTAATTCTTCTGTATCATACATGTTTGATGCAACAATACCGACAGCCATTAGGATGATACCTATATGAATGATGTAGCCACCATATCTTCTACGACTACGAGTAATAAGTCGGTAGAATGCAGTAAATACGTTTTCACGAGTCATTTTCATTCTAGCTCTAGTACCTCTGTAGAATTCAATAATATGAATAATTAATACAAACGTTATGACAGCATAAGAGATAATTGCCCAAGGGTTACGAATGCCATAAGCAAATAGAGCAGCACCAACAGTAACTCCTAGCAAAGCAGGAATTAAGAAGTTATCTACTAAGTTTTTAATCGTTGATTTTTGCCATGCAATAAGTGGACATATTCCCATAACTAATAACATTGTTAAAAGAATCGGACCATTCACTCTGTCGAAGAACGGTATCCCTACAGTAACACGTGTGCCCTGAATCGCTTCTGAAACGATTGGGAAAATAGTACCCCAGAACACAGCAAATGCTGCCCCTACTAATAATAAGTTGTTCAATAAGAAACTACTTTCTTTTGATAGTAGTGACTTAAATTGGCCACCTTCACTAAGTGTTTGTAAATTGTTGATTACGAAGTAAATTGAAATCGCCATCATAAATACTAGGAATACTAGGAAGTATGAACCAATATTCGAATCGGCAAAAGCATGTACAGAAGTTAAAACCCCACTTCGTACTAAAAATGTTCCAAATAAGGTTAAACCATAAGTAAGTATAATTAATGACATGTTCCATATTTTCAACATGTTTTTACGTTCTTGAATCATAATTGAATGCAAGAAAGCTGTACCAGTTAACCAAGGCATGAAAGATGCATTTTCAACTGGGTCCCATGCCCAATAACCACCCCAACCTAACTCAACGTATGCCCATTGAGCACCATAAAGGTTTCCAAGAGTTAGAAACAACCAAGCGATAACCGTCCAACGTCTAGTCATCTTAATCCAGAAGTCGTCAACTGCTTTCGTAATTAATGCTGCCATTGCAAAAGCAAATGGAACAACGAATCCAACATATCCAATATATAAAGTTAATGGATGGAATACCATACCAGGATGTTGCAGCATAGGGTTTAATCCAGACCCTTCCGTAACTGTTGGATCAGGATTTAATGCAAATGGGTTTGCTGTAAAACATAGAACGAAGAAGAAAAAGATTTGATTTAACAAGAACATAATCCCAACATAAGGAAGTAGTTTACTGTTCTTTAATTTCGGAGAAAAAATGATGAAAAAAGTAAATAGTGATAATACCCATCCCCATAACATGAGAGAACCAGCGTTGCCAGCCCAGAAGGCCGATAACTTATACATCATAGGTAAATCTGTACTTGTATACTTATAAACACTCAGTACTCGGAAATCACTAGTTGCCAATACATAAAACAGTATAGATGCAGCGACCGTACTTAAAAGAGCAATAGATTTTATTGCTCCTTTCGCACTATTAATAAGCTTGTAATCTTCGTTTTTAACTCCGTATAAAAATGCTCCAAAACCATAGATTGCTAACGCTAAAGAAATCAGAATTGCAATATAACCAAGCTGTGCGATCATTGAATAGTGCCTCCTATTATAACTAAAATAACCAATGCTACTATGTCTTTAAAATCTTAGTAATCCTTTTGCACACCATCAGGGTGGCCGCCTTCGTATTTAGAAGGGCATCTTGTCTTTAAACGGTCTGCTACGAAAACCTGCTGATCCGTATCATATTTACCTTCTAAAATAACGATTACGTCACCTTCAAAGTTGTCAGGTCGGATACCTTTGTGTAATACATTCATTACAGACCCTTCATGAGATACTGCAAATCGTAGTTCGATAGCTTTAGAATCCCAAGTAACCGAATCTTGCACTAAATCTCCTGTAGCTAAAATGTATTTGCCGTCAAACTTCTCTGGTGTAGCAACGATTTCACTGATACTTACCTCAACACCAGTAGCACCAGGTGTAGCAAATAATAACAACGAAAATACTGCAGTGATAATAATAAACGAGCCAATTAATACTTTTTTATTCATCAGCATATCCCTCCATTAGTTATGTTAAACGTTTTTTTATTCTTCTTCTAATAGTGACCGATAAGTTTCTTCGTTAATTTTGCCTTGTAATAATAGTGATCGTAATTCTCTTCTACGGGATTGTTGTTCATCTAGAAGTTGATCAAATTCAATTTCCTTCCCATCGTCAACAATCATATGCCTATTATGCTTATTGCTAGATGATATCGTTATCACTGAGTAGCCAATAATGATCAGAATTAGCGTAAATATGATTAAGCCAATAAAGTCAGGATGAATTGGCATCTTCCAAAACTCATAATCGAATCTATCATTACTTACGTTAGTCGGCAAATTGTTATGCTTCTGGTATTGAACATTTAAATTGACCGGCTTTGTTTTGCTAGTATCATTAAAAATGAACGAATATACTTCAACATTCTGATTGATCGTAAAATGTCGGATATATTCTGGGTGTAAATGATGATTCGTTGATGAGTTCGGCATATGAACATCAATGTAAACAATAGGAATGGTCTTATCTGTGTGAAATTGGAATGTAAAATCCTTCAATCCATTCTCTCGAAATTCAATTGGGTTATAAAAATATTCAATCATAAACGAGTATTTCTCGTTAATACCAATTGGTGCTGAAGGCTTCCATTTTAGATGCTGATCAACAATTTCATTGGGCTTATATACAATTCCTCGGTCTGTTTCACAAACCATACTTAGCTGAAACAATGGTTGATTGGTCGGTATCGGCATATAAATGTAGTCTTCATACACAGTGTCCGTACGGTTCACAAATTCCCCATAATAACTTATAAGAACGCTTGGCATACCAGAATCCCAGGTTTTCGGTGTTTCGAATTCTGGTAATACTTGAACAAATAGTTCATCTAAAGACAATGCATTATGGTATGGTGATTTTCCTTCAGGTAGTTGAAAGGCTGTCGTAGACATTGGATAAAGGATCAAAAGTGTCGTGAGTAAGCACATTGTAATCTTGTGCCTCATAAGCGCCTGCGGCAAAATAATCACCTTCTCCTAAGTAACATCTAAATATATACAGTTTCATCTCAATCTATATTAATGTACTATATATTCTATAGGTTATACGCCAAATGTGAAAAACTTGTGAAGATTTCCAAAGTGTCACAAAGGTGACACAACTTTGTGAAAATACAGTGGCAAATCCGTGTCAAAAAAATAGAACATATGAATTTGCAGAAATCATATGTTCTAAAAATGTTTTATTCGTTTGGAATTTTATGCGTAATTTATATCTTCTTATCATGGTATAGAACTTCTAAATTCCCTTCATTAGGGCAAAAAATCAGTCCATGAACTAGTATATCTTTAGGAATTAAAGGGTTTTCCTTAATCTGCTTTACAACCTTTAAAACATTACCCGCAGGATCGTGGTATGCATCGACCCAAAGATCCAACTCATCTTCAATCCTTCGAATAGCTTCAATGGCAATGCCTCTTTCTAGCATTTTCTCCTTTAAAATTTCTGATGAAGTACTTGCCATGCCACAATCGTGATGTCCGATGACAATCACTTCTTGGACTCCAAGTTCAAATATGGAAATCAACAGACTTCTTATCGTCTCGCCAAAATCTCCAGCTATAATATTGCCTGCATTCTTAATAATCTTAGCTTCGCCCCTACGTATACCTGTAGCTTGCTCTAAAAACTCAACTAAGCGAGTATCCATACAAGTTAAAATCGCGAGGTTTTCACTAGGTTTCTTTGATACATGAAATGATTCTAGAACTGTTCCACATTTGAGTTGATCTTTATTTACAAATTGTTGATTATGATTCATGATTTTCGTTAGTGTCGTCAAATAATCACCCACCTAAGCGAATATGTGATGCTGCACTGCATATTTTATAATTTCCTGTTTGGCATTATCTAAGTCGTTCGCGTCTATTTCATAGAAGCCACCTGGATATTGATTGCTTTTAAAAATGTATCTAGGGTCATAATATTCTATCATTAAAGCTTGTACTACAGTTTTTATATCTTTTTTTATTATGGCATCTTGTATACATTCCACAGTGCCCAGAGGTAGTTTTTTCTTTAAGAGGCTTATTGGTGCTTGAATTTCATTTAATAGTTGGTCTACAGTATAGGTACTCTGATAGTCCTGTATAATTCGATCTACTCTCTTTTCAATGCATGCTGTCAAGTATATATGCTTACCATTATGTTTAGCATCCATGAGAGCATCAGGTATCAACACCTTACCAATTCGCTTACTTTCTGCTTCAATAATATAATAGCTAGTATCCCCAATTTCCCTAATTCTTTGCCAAAGAAGTGATTCAAATTGTTTTTGATTGTTTGGTGCCTTTAGACCAATTGATCCGAAAGAAGACCCTCGATGACCAGCGAATTCTTCAAGATTTAACACGGGATATCCTTCTGCTTGTAATTCCTTAAGAATCACTGTTTTCCCGACACCAGTCATTCCATGCAAAACAATAAACGTCTTCTGGAATACATTGCTTTGCAATTGATTGACTACATGTTTTCTATAGGCTCGATATCCCCCGCATATGCGATATACTGGAATTCCAAGTAAATCAAGAATTACTGCTATACTTTTACTTCTCATACCACCACGCCAACAATAAATCACGATCGTATGTGTTTGAGAAATTTCTTTTATTTCTTTTACAATGGCTGGTAATTTAGCTGATACAATCTCTAAGCCAAGTTCTTGGGCTTTTTCTGGACCAACAGATTTGTATATTATACCGATACGACTTCTTTCCTCGTTATCAAAGATAGGTATATTGATTGAATTAGGTAACGCCCCATTTTCCCATTCGATAGGCGCTCTAATGTCAACAATTTTAGCGTTACTTATAGTATGTAGCTCTTCTATACTAATATCTATATAAGGCATATTTGTTCCTCTCACTATGTACAGATTCTGATTATGAAATGTAGGATTCATTGGATTCATTGCATTCATGGATTCTTTATTAGTATAATATATTATAATGAAAAATCGAGGTGTTGTCATGAACTACTATCGTGGAGCTTTTGGCGGTGTCATTTCGCTAGATTATATGAAGAAATATTCGCCCGTCACTTTAATTATAATTGCAGTAAATGTCATTATTTTTTTAATTAGTAATGTATTAGGTATTCATAGAGATATCATTTCCTTAGGTGGCATGGCGCCAATTGAATATATTTTTCAGACGAATGAATACTGGCGCTTCCTTACTTCTATGTTTATTCATAGTAGCGTCATGCATCTAGTGTTTAACATGGTTATCCTCATGCATGCTGGCGCATATTTTGAACAGAAGAATAAGTCCAAAGAATTTCTGCAATTTTATATATTCACAGGACTTTTCGTATCGTTATGCTCAGGACTATTTGTTGACGGTATTTCTGTTGGTGCGTCTGGTGCTATATTTGCATTATTAGGCTACATTTTATATTATGATTTACTCGCACGCAAACGTGGGTACGGATCCAACAGTATCATTCTTCCGTTAGTTGTTGTTAACGTTATCATAACGCTATTGATTCCACAAGTAAGTACTGTTGGTCATCTTTCCGGCCTATTCATAGGATATTACATTCCCCTATGGTTAAAAAAATAGATACATAAAAAACGAGACCCGCTGGGTCTCGTTTTTTATTATTATCGCATTACAATGGATATTGTACTTTATTCGATTCACCAATGCTGATACAAGATAAATCTAGTTTCGCTTTCTTTTCAAGTTGCTTCTCTAAGAACCCTTTAGCAAACTGCGGGAACATAATGTATGATAGTAAATCTTCTGGCTTTTGCATCACATGAGCAATTTCAGCTTTTGAAGATTCTAATTGTGGTTCTAGAAGGTCAGCTGGACGCACAGTAATTGGAGTTTCATCACCAATAATCTTCTTGCGCACTTCCTCATTTACTTTTCCTGGAGGTGCCCCGTATTGCCCCTTCATATATGCCTTTACTTCATTTGTTACAGATTTATAGCGTTCTCCACTCAGTACATTCAAGACCGCTTGTGTACCAACTATCTGACTAGAAGGTGTGACAAGTGGTGGGTACCCAAAATCTTCACGAACTTTTGGCACTTCTACGAATACTTCGGGTAGTCGATCGAGTGCATTTTGCTGCGAAAGTTGTGTGATAAAGTTAGAAATCATCCCACCTGGGATTTGATATAAGAGTACGTTAACGTCAACAGTACTATCACTTATATCAAACTCTTTGTAATCTTTCCTAGCTTTCTTGAAATATTCTGCTATCAAAGAAAGTTTATCTAGCGCTAACCCAGTATCGTATGGAGTCCCTTGTAATGATGCGACCATCGTCTCTGTAGCTGGCTGGGAGGAACCTAGTGCCATTGTTGAAATAGCAGTATCAAATACATCAAGACCTGCCTCAACAGCTTTTAGATACATCATAGAGGCCATACCACTCGTATAATGAGAGTGTAGCTGCACTGGTAGCCCTATCTTCTCCTTTAACTCCGAAACAAGCTCATAGGCTCCATAAGGACTTAAGATTCCTGCCATGTCTTTAATACATATGGAATGTGCCCCAATTTGCTTGAATTCCTCAGCTTTTTTCAAATAATAGTTAAGGTCATGTAGGTCACTAATCGTATAAGAAAGTGCTAGTTGTGCATGGCCACCTTCTGCAATCGTCGCTTTACATGCTCTCTCCATATTACGTGTATCATTTAACGCATCAAAAATTCTTAAAATATTGATACCATTACCAATTGCACGTTTCACAAATTCATCGACTACATCATCTGCATAATGTTTGTAGCCTACCAGATTCTGTCCTCGTAATAACATTTGTAATGGAGTCTTCTTAAAAACCTTCTTTAGTGCACGTAAACGTGCCCACGGGTCTTCGTCAAGAAATCGCATACAAGTGTCAAAAGTTGCTCCACCCCATACTTCTGCTGAATGAAAACCTATTTCTTCGATTTGTTCAGCAATTGGCAACATGTGCTCTATCTTCATTCGAGTAGCTAAAAGGGACTGATGTGCATCCCTTAATGTCGTATCTGTAACTCCAACGCGTCGATTTTTGTCCATTTTATCACTTCCTTTAACCGAATAATGCTAACAATACTCCTGCCGCAATAGCGGAACCAATGACACCGGCGACATTTGGACCCATAGCATGCATAAGTAAAAAGTTTTGAGGATTTTCCTTTTGTCCAACTACTTGAACAACCCTAGCAGCCATTGGTACGGCAGATACACCTGCAGCACCTATTAATGGATTGATTTCACCTTTCGTCCACCAGCACATCAACTTTCCAAATAAAACACCAGATGCAGTACCTATACAAAACGCTAGTAAACCGAGCGCTATAATTCCTAACGTCTCAACCGTTAGGAAATATTGAGCAGATGCTGTTGCTCCTACACTTAAACCTAGGAATATTGTAATAATATTAATTAACGCATTTTGAGCTGCGTCTTTTAAACGTTCTACAACTCCACTTTCCCTTAAAAGATTCCCAAGCATTAGCATGCCTATTAACGGAAGAGTCGTTGGCAATAGAATGCCTATCACAACAGTAACCATAATCGGGAAGATAATTTTCGTGCGTTTAGACACTGGTTTCAATTGAACCATTTCAATCTGGCGCTCTTTTTTAGTGGTAAGTGCCTTCATAATTGGCGGTTGAATGATTGGTACTAATGCCATATAAGAATATGCGGCAATTGCAATGGCACCAAGCATTTCTGGCGCTAGTTGACTTGTTAAATAAATGGCCGTCGGGCCGTCGGCGCCACCTATGATGCCAATCGAAGCAGCTTGCCTCGGATCGAATCCAATAAGTATTGCTAGAATAAAAGCACCCATAATTCCCATTTGTGCGGCAGCCCCTAATAGCATTGTTTTGGGATTCGCAATCATTGGGCCAAAGTCTGTCATTGCACCAATGCCCAAAAATATAAGTGGTGGAAATATTCCGAGTTTAATTCCCTGATAAAAATAATATAATAGTCCGCCCGGTTCCATAAGGAATTGTCCACCAGGAATATTTACCATTAGTGCGCCAAAAGCAATCGGAAGTAGTAATAGCGGCTCATATTTCTTGGCTATTGCAAGATATAATAAAACAAATGCTATAGCGAGCATGACAAGGTTTCCCCATGTGACAACAGCAAAACCTGAGTTCGTATATAATGTAAGTAATCCTTCTAAATTCATAGAGCCACCTACATTCCAGCGGTTTCAAGTACCAATAAAGTTTGCCCAGAATTCACTGCCTCACCATTTTTGGTAAGAATCTGAGTAACTTTTCCTGCTACAGGAGATTGTATCTCTGTTTCCATCTTCATCGCTTCTAGAATGATTAAGTTCTGCCCAGAATTAATAACATCCCCGACCTTTACTTCTACACGCAAAATCGTACCCGTTACTGGAGCTTTTATTTCTTTTCCTCCGGATACTCCTGATTGAGCCGTTGGTGCAGTTGGAGAGTTTTGGTCAGAAGCTTTTGGAGTACTATTCACTGTTGGCATCATCGTAGGTGCTATAACAGTAGGAGCTGCAACAGGATTTGAAGGTATGTAGGAAGCTACACTGGTAGATTCGTTTGAACCACCTAATTCTTCTACTTCTACCTCAAAGGTCTTTCCTTCTACGGTAATTCTAAATTTTTTCATTCACACTCTCCTTCCTAATAGTTTTGTTCCAGTCGACTTTGCAGTTTCCAGCTAGTCATTGTATCGTTTTTTGCTATGTTTTGAGGCAATGGACGAATCGAGTGAATGCGCAAGCTCGTTCCTAAGTAAGCACTGATTGCAGCAGTAATGATAGCAACCTCTCTAGGTGTAATATCGCCTGCTTCGCTCGATGAATCATTTTGATGCATTTCTATTTGTGTTTGTTTCACTGCCTCTACTTGCTCAACTTGGTCAGTACGCACATTGTCTCTACGTTTTTCCAAAGAATTCAAGAATATGCCTTGTACTCGTATTAAAATAATTAACAGTGCAAGAATCATAAACACTATAACAATACCCAAAACTCCTACCTCTAAAGCCATTATGAGTCGATCCAATATAATCACCCTAATCTATAGTGGAATATTACTTGATTTTCTATTCAGTTTAGCGACCCTTTTCCCTTGAAGTAGATATAGCCCATTGTTAATCGCGATAGCAGTTTCTTCTGGGGAGATTACTTGATCTATATACCCTTTTAACAATGCGCCTTTAGGTGTGGCGAACTCTTCTCTATGGGTATCTAATTTCTCTTCTCTAAACTTTGCTGGATCTTCATCAGAAGTAAGTTGATTATAATATAATAGACTTACCATAGCTTCTAAATTGGCTGGTGCTATCTCTGCTTTTGGCCACGCATAGACTAGATCTGCCCCGACCCATTTACTACCCATCGCTAACAATGAACTCCCAAGAGCTTTACCAGAAATAATTGTAATCTTTGGTATAGTAGACTCACTATACGCATGAACTAGTTTAGCAACTTGTTTACTAATACCCCCTAATTCCTGACTAACACCTGGCAAAATACCTTGTGAGTTTACAAGTGATACTATCGGTATGTTGAATGCGTTACAGAATCTAATGAATCGAACAGCCTTCCCTACACCTTGAATCTCAAGCAGCCCGTCATTTACGTTTGATTGGTTCGCCACAATGCCGATGGTTTGTCCAGCAATGCGCGAGAACCCTATCAACATGCTTTTGCCATAATTGTACTGAATCGGCATAAATGATCCTTGATCAGAAATAAAACGTACGACTTGTTCTGTGTCATTGATATCTTGACCATCAAATTTTTCGATTCTTGGCATTGCATCAACCTTCTGTGCTTCTGAAAGATGATTACTTGGCAGATAAGTTACTAAATCCCTTATGGTTTGGAAGCATAAAGATTCGTTATCTGTAACCACATGAGCGGTTGCAAGAATTTGTTCCTGAACATCTGCATTTGCCATACTTTCTACGTCTAATATTTCACCTGTTAGGTTTTTGGTGACGTGCGGAGTATTGCAATACGTCTTACTTAATCCTCTGACCGCTACTAAATAATCAACAAGCGGTGGAATCAACGCTGCAGTACCTATACTTGACCCTAATAATCCCATTATTCGAGGAACAATTCCAGAAGCTTGGGTTAAACTTTGTACAATTTGACCGTATCCTTCAAGTCCGCTAATTCCTTCCTCTACTAAAATACCGGAGGAATCCCATAACCCAATGATTGGAATACCCGCTTTCGTAGCCATTTGAATGGTTTGTGCAATAATTTGACCTTGACGCTGTCCAATTCCTCCACCATCAGTGGCAAATACACAAACTGTGTTCCCATTGATACTTCCAAAGCCTGCAAATACTCCTTCGACCTGGCCAATGGGGTTAAAGCTATTTGGATCGACCAATTGATTAATTCTTGCTTGTTTTACCATCTTGTTTTCATGGCACCTCCCCTTACCTTTGAATTACATTGAATTACTTTTGAAAAGATTAGATTTCATAAAGTATATCATCACATTTTCATTTCGTGGATAATCAATCTGAAAATAGCCATATATAACTAGTGATTAAATTGTAAAGAGTTCAAACTCCATATCTAATAAATTGATTGACATTACTTTATTTCTTAGGGTTTCTCCCTTGTCTAATAGGACTTTACAAGCTTCCGCTACTTGAATACTAGCAACTACAGCAGGAGTAAACGATGGATTACCTAGTACCCCTTCTATTCCTTTCTTTTCCTTTACTCTTCCATACCACTTCTCTATTGTATGTTCTTCTGGATACTGGGTAGTGACTTGGCCAAACCAACCAGCAATCGCGCCATGTATGAGCGGAACGGATATGTCCTTACATGTCTGAGCTAAATCCAAACGCGTAGAAATATTGTCTAATGCATCAATCACTAAGTCTACATCTTCAAAGTTTTCTTTTCCATTCACTAGTGAATAATAATCAACGATTGGTCGGACCTTTACTGCAGGATTGATTTGTTTCACTCTTTTGGCGGCAACTTTGGCTTTATAGCTTTTTAAATCTTTCACAGAAGATAATACTTGGCGATTTAAATTGTGCTCTTCAAATATATCTGGATCTATTAAAGTTAGTGTGCCCACCCCTAATCGAGTTAATTCTTCTATTACATAACCACCTAAGCCGCCACAACCGACAACTGCTACTTTAGATTGAAAAAGCTTCAGTTGCTCTTCTATTGTAATTGTATTGCGATTCCGTTGATATTTCGCCGGCATGATGCCGTTTTGTAATGCGATATGCTCGATTTTTCTAACAGATACACGACTATCTTTAGCAATCAGTATGTGATCTTCCCATGACAGTAATTTCCCTTTCGAATCTGTCGCAGCTGCTTGTTCTAACCTACCGCGAATAATCTCCATTTGTGCTATTGTTTTGTTATCCATCTTATCCACCCCCGACCGGTGGAAAAAAACATAATACAGCATCATTCACGAGGATTGTATCTAAGTCAGCATCTCTTCCATTCACCAGGATAATCGCTAGATCTTCTTCCTGTATATCAAGGGCTGATGCCACATCTTTTACACTTGAACCCTCAGGGTATTCTTGCACTTCAACTTTGAACCTTTGATTTCGTAAAGTGGCGAATAATTTTATAGTAATTTGCATGTTGATCACCTCTCCATACGTAAGTTATGGACATTGTATGAAGCCACGGGCCCATAAACAATCCCCACAAGATGGTATTCCTCCATCACAGTCACTGTCAGCCCGAGTGACGTTATCACAACCGTTAATTAAAATGCAATCTGGACAAGAAGGATATAAATTATTTGCTACACGATAGCGGAAATGCATATAATCATTTTTGTTCCAGATATCTAGTATCGATTGATTTCTAATATTGCCAAAGTAAAATGGCAACACTTCTTTTTTGCGATTCATATAAAGCTCTGTACATCCGTGTAAGAAGCGATAACAACTGGCTATATTCCCTTGCCAGCTAATCACTAGACTTTTCTGCTCTACGAAATTACATGTTCTTTCTGTATTAAGAGAGTTTTTAGGAAAATCAACAGTAATGCGATGGCGCAATGCTAGATTCCGTACCTTTGCGAAAATCTTATCATTTTCTTCTGCTTCTTCTGGGAGGCATAAATTTTCGTGCAGCATCGTCTCTGATGTAGGCATAAGATGACTAATCATTACATGATCCACTTGGCATTTAGCAGCTAGTTCTATTAATGGTAGTAGCTGATCTTTATTTTTGCGCTGCCAAACTGTTTCCCACCACCAAAGGATTTTCTTAGCTTTCATAGAGTGGCCTAGACTTTCTAATTTATCGTTCACGTAACCCGCAATCTCACCCCGCACAATTCTTTGGGTAACAGCCTCAGCGCCATCAACTGATACTACAATTTTCTTGACACCTAATTCGTATAATCTATCGATGTCTTCAACAGATAAAAGCACTCCATTAGTTGTCAAAGTTATATCTACTTTTGGAACAGTCCGATGGAGCTCTTCTAGCATCGCGTAAAACTCGCTATGACTCATTGCCTCTCCTAATCCACCCAGAACAATCTCTTGCAAATTTACTAGTTTCGGTAATTCTAATATAATCTTATGAAAAGTCTCCGAGCTCATTTCCCCTTCGGATGTATGCCAGCTATGTCGATAACACATAATACACGTCAGGTTACATAAGTTCGTAAGTTCGATATATAATTTGCGAATATACGTGTTAGGTTTAAATACTACTTCCCACTCTTGATTATGAATCGGAGTATACATTCAATACCTCCTTAATGAAAAGAGGACTTCCTAGAAAGCCCTCCCTTAATTTCTAAACTCTTAATATTTAATCTATAAACCAAGACCTTGTTTTTTCTCCTCTGTCGGAACACCATTCTCATCCCAACCACGAGCTTTGTAATATAACGGTAGCATTTCTGCTAATCTACTTACATTACCTTTAGATGGACCGCTAGAAATTTCTTCTTCTAGTAATCTCTTAGGAAGAGTATCGTCCTTTGACGTATATCCTTCTTGCATATTAAATAATCTTTCCACATTCCAAATGCGGTCTCCAGTAGTTAATAAATCATCTACAGTAATGTTCTTGCCACTTACAGCGTTATAAAGATCTACATAATCCTGAGCACTTAATGCAAAAGAAGTAAATAAGCATAGCCCTAAGCTATCAATGACAGCCGTTAGGTCTTGGAATACCTTCGCCCATTCAGCCTTACCTTCTATAGAGAATCTATCTAATTTCTCTGGAATTCCTAAAATTTCAGGAGATACTAAGTATCCACGTACGTGGCAGCCACCACGATTCGATGTTGCATAATTCAATCCAATACCTTGAATACCGCGCGGATCGTACGCTGGTAGCTCTTGCTTTTTCACGGACATAGAAAGCTCAGGACTGCCATACTCTGCACATAAGTTCGCAGAACCCATTGCGAGCTTAGCCCCTAGACCTTCTCCTAGACCCATTTTTCTCGTCCATTCTACAATCGCTTCACTACTACCCCATTCTAGGGCTGGTCCATCAACTTCTTCAGGCTTTATAATTCCACGTTGTACTAACTCCATTGCAGCAGCAATAGTAGCACCCGCTGAGATTGTATCAAGGCCCAATTCATTACACATTTTATTCGCTTTTAAAATAGCTGTTAAATCGGATACTCCACAGTTTGAACCATATGCCCATACGGATTCATATTCTGGTCCTCCGCTTTCGTCGCCATCAAACTTACAATAACGTCCACAAGCAATAGGACAGCGGAAACAAGGGTCTTTACGCTCTAAATACTTTTCAGCGAGTTCTTCACCTGAAATTTGATCAGCTTCATCAAAATAGCTTTCTTGGAAGTTATTCGTCGGCAATGAACCGTTCTCGTTAATGATATTTACTAAAATTGCAGTTCCATACGCAGGTAAGCCTTGCCCTGTAACACCATTTTCACGAATTTTCTTCATGATACCGCTAATAACTTCTTTATATTTATCTGCATCTGCAACTTCTACTTTATTCGTTCCTCGAACTACGATTGCTTTAAGGTTTTTAGAGCCCATTACAGCTCCTACGCCCGTTCTTCCAGCTGCACGATCTTTCTCATTCATAATCGAAGCGATGCGTGAAAGTTTCTCTCCGGCAGGGCCTATTGTTAGAACTCTAGCCTTAGCATCTCCAACTTCCTCAAGTAGCTCATCGGTAGTCTCAGCTACCCATTTACCCCAGTACTTATCTGCTGGCCGAATTTCGATTTGGTCATCGTTTATGTAAATATACACAGGCGCACTTGCTTTACCTTCAATAATCACCATATCGTATCCAGCAAACTTTAATTCAGCGCCCCAGAACCCACCGGAGTTAGAAGATGCAATCGTGTTATTTAAAGGAGATTTCGTTACAACCATATAGCGACCTGCAGTAGGCGCAGTAGTTCCCGTAAGTAAGCCAGTAGCAATAATCAATTTGTTCTGCTCGCTTAGCGCGTCGATTCCCGCTGGAATTTCCTCAGCAATTAATTTCCCTGCTAATCCTCTGCCTCCGATAAATGCAACTGCCTTTTCCAATGATAATGGTTCAACGTTCACTGAATTACTTGATAAATCTACACGTAATAACTTTCCTTGATAACCATTCATCCATTTCATCCCCCCAATAGATTTAAGTACCCTCAGTACAATCTATTCGAGATTAAGACAAGTTATCCTTCATTTTTTTGTGGAATTTTAAGATATTTTTCAAATATTCAAACTATTAAAATGGATATATCATAGGTAAAGTTAAAATCATAACAATACCAATTACAATTTGTAGCGGTAAGCCAACTTTAACGAAATCACTAAACTTATAATTCCCTGCTGTCATAACCAATGCATTCGTAGGTGAAGCTACAGGCGTTGCAAATGCCATACTTGCTGACACCGCCACTGTCATAAGAAAAGGTAAAGGATGTACCCCAAGACTCAAAGCTGTGGTAATAGCAATCGGTGCAAAAATCACTGCAGTTGCCGTGTTACTAATAAATTGACTGAATGCTGTGGTCATAATGTAGAATCCAGCAAGTACAGCTAACGGTCCGTATATGCCTATTTTCTGTATAATAGTCTCTGACAGAAATGCAACTCCACCAGTTTTCTCAAGAGCCGTAGCCATCGGTAACATGGCAGCAATTAAGATAACACTTTCCCAATTAATGGTGCGATACGCGTCATCCATATTACGAACACAACCTGTAATTAACATAAACATGGCTGATATTAATACTGCTATGACAGGTGGCACGATTTCTAAAGTCATTAAACCCAACATAAATAGCATAATCAGTGCTGCCATCGGAGCTTTTCCGCTAGCGGCAGCCATACTCGCATGCTTACTTGTTTGACCGAGGACAACAACATCCTGGTTGTCTTTAGAAAGCAATTCAATGTCTTTCCAATTTCCTTGGACTAATAAAGCATCTCCAAAGAGTAGTTTCTTCTTCGAGACGTCTTTCTGAATATAATGACCTTTACGATTAATGCTAATCACATTCAGGTTGTATTTTTCACGGAAGTGAATCTCTTCTATGGAATGATTGACTAAGTTTGAATTTGGCGTCAATAAAACCTCAGCAATTCCTATATACTTATTGATTAACTGTTTATGTATAGATCCAGTTTCTATAGAGTTTGGAGTAATGGTATCCTCTAACTTTAGTTGGTTCTCTCGACATAATATCTTTATTTGATCTAACGCGCCTTGCACATATAAAATGTCAGATTCTTCAATGACCGTGGCTGGTCCAGGAATAATATTCGAATAACCGTTATAACCATGAATCACTGCTTTACCTGTCGTATGTTTTCTTTCGATTCCTATTACACTAACACGGTACGTGTTCGGTAGTTTTAATTCTGCTAGCGATTTTCGAATCATTTCTGACTCTGGTGAAATCGTTAAGCGATAGATATTACTCTGCAGATGATACGAATCTATTAATTCATCTAACGATAAATCAGCACCACTCGCTGAATTTTGAGGATTTTTATCATTAGGTAGTAAGAAGTTTCTCACTAGAACGATAAATATTATTCCTGTAAAGAGCGCAATCGCACCAATAGGAGTAAAGTCAAAAAAAGACAAGCGTCCATATCCATATTGAACAAGCGTTTGACTAATGACTAAGTTTGGGGCTGTCCCAATTAACGTTAATACTCCACCAAGACTACTTGCATAAGCTAAGGGAATAAGGAACTTAGCTGGGTTAATTTTTAGTTCGAAGGATAGTAACACAACGACTGGCATTAAGACCGCTACAGTTCCTGTATTACTAATGAAAGCACTCAAAAATGCAACAACAAGCATAATCATAATTAATAGTTTGGTCTCATTATTTCCTGCTACCTTTAATAGTTGCTTCCCAACTACGCGGGCTAATCCAGTTTGAAATATGCCTGCACCAACAACAAAAAGTCCCGCAATCATGATAACTATAGGATTGGAGAAGCCGGCTAGTGCTTCCCCAGTCGTCAATATGCCCGTTAAAGTCAATGCTAATAAAGATCCTAAAGCAACGATATCTGTGCGAAACCGTCCAAAAATGAATAATACTGTTGTGATCAATAGGATAGTAAATGTTAATATCATTTGCGGATCCACTATTTATTTCTCCCTGCTACGTAATTTTCTGGTTTTTTTTAACCCTTTAGTCGTTTTTCAAGTTCAGCTTTCCTATCTTCATAACCAGGCTTTCCTAGAAGTGCAAACATATTCTTCTTATATGCTTCTACTCCTGGTTGATCAAACGGATTTACTCCTAATAAATAACCGCTAATCGCACAGGTTTTTTGGTAAAAGTAAAGTAGATAGCCTATATAGTACGGTGACAATTCCGGAATCATAATTGTAAGGTTCGGTACATGCCCGTCAGTATGGGCTAACATAGTGCCTTGCAGTGCTTTGTAATTAATAAAATCTAAAGACTTTCCTGCAAGATAATTGAGTTCATCCGCATCTTGTTCCTTAGCTTCTATGACTATTTCACGATTTGAGGTTTCAACGTATACAACGGTCTCAAATAAATTTCTTAGACCATCTTGCACATATTGGCCCATAGAATGTAAGTCAGTCGTAAAGTTTACTGCGGCTGGAAATATACCTTTTCCATCTTTTCCTTCACTTTCACCAAATAGTTGCTTCCACCATTCGGATATATACGTCAAGGAAGGCTCGTATGACGCAAACACTTCTATTGTTTTCCCTTTATTGTAAAGAGTATTACGAATTGCTGCGTAGAGATATGCGTCATTTTTCATAAGATTAGGTGCAAGTAAATCTGCATAGGCATCCTTTGCTCCCTGCATCAATTCCTCTATATTAATTCCTGAAACCGCAATCGGTAATAATCCTACAGCCGTTAGAACAGAGTATCGCCCACCTACATCATCTGGCACTACAAAAGTTTCATATCCTTCTTCGTTTGCAAGTTGTTTTAATGCTCCTTTTTGTTGATCTGTGGTGGCGTAAATTCGGCTCTTTGCAATTTCTTTTCCATACTTGTTTTCTAACCAATCTTTTATTATTCTAAAAGCAATCGCCGGTTCTGTTGTAGTACCAGATTTAGATATAACATTCACAGATACGTCTCTATCTATTATCACATCAAGCAAATCATTTATATATCGTGAACTAATATTATTTCCTAAATAAAGGATTTGTGGAGCGGTGCGCTTTTCTTTTGGTAACAGAGAATAGAACGTATGCTGTAATGATTCAATGACAGCGCGTGCGCCCAAATATGAACCACCGATACCTACTACAATCAGAATGTCGGAGTTTTCTTGTATTCTTTTGGCTTCTTTTAAAATCCTATTAAATTCTTCTTGATTATATTTCTGTGGCAGCTCTAACCAACCAAGAAAGTCATTCCCCTGTCCTGTTCCTTCATGCAACTCCGCATGGCATTTTTCTACCTTTTCTGAATATGCTTGGATTTCCTGTAAGTTAATATAGTCTTTTGCATTGGACCAATCAAATGTCACTCGTTTCACTAATTCACGTCCTTTTTTCCTTTTCTAACGAAATTCTCGATTTAATTTCTAATTCCTTCTAGTTTTAACATACTTATGAGATTTATTTCTTTTTTTAGTATTTTACGTTACCTTTTTTAGAAATTCCGATTTCGATATTTCCCCTGGAGTCGGAAAACCCTTAACCAAGAATATTCCAGCAGCTTGAAATGCTTCATTAATCAATTCTGCGCAATGAAATCGAGTATTCGAATTTATAATTCGAAAGTCAAAGAGTAGATGTAGCCAATGCGTAAACACTTGAAAATAATCATACTTAGTATTGATATGAGCCATTAAGAATTTTGAAATAATTTGCTTTTCTTCCATAGTGAGTGATTTCGGTCGAAATACATCAAAGCTCTCTTCCTGATATTCTAAATGTCGGATGGAAACCGGGAAATACCAGCTATTTTCCATCAGATGAAGCTGATCAAGTACAATTGTGACATGAGAATACGGGGAATTGGTATGTTTTTGAATTAGTTTAGAGATTGGACTTCCTCCACGGACGAGAATTAAGTCAAATGGTTTTAATTCCATAGGAAACCACCCTTCTTATTGATTGTTACCTATCCATTCAACTTATTCCGTGGGAAATCATATTATTCGACAGGAATACTGCTCTATAGTAGTTTTTTGTCGAATTAACTTTCATCAGTGTTCTATTCGGATAAATTATCACAATAAAGAGATACTGAGAATGATGCCTGTATCTACGAATGAGGTGATAATATGAATTCTGGACAGCCAAGATTAAAGGTTGTAGAGGAAAGTAGTACTGGAGGAAATGAGAAGTTTGAAGATACTGTCACAGGTGAGATTCTTACCCGCGAACAAGTAATCGAGAACATTGATAAGTACTCCGATTATCAAGTATTTACACGTAATGGCAAGCAGTTTATTCGTTCTATGCCAGACTTTAATCCAGACAACAATTTAGAATAAAACCTTGATGCAGGTATCAAGCGAAAAGGACAGCCCTTTACCTGTGGGCTGTCCTGGCTTTTTCTTCAGCAGCGATGTTTTCTGTTAGTCAGCAATCGGGTCGCCTTTCGCTTGAATATGCGCGCCGTCCAAGGATTACCTTGATCCTATGTCGATAAATTACTTTAGTGGGCCACGAACTTTAACTTCTTAAAAATATTCCCTTTAGGAAATTCAATAAAAAATCCGGTATATCTTTTGAGACAATCACTTATCGATTGAAAAGATATCCGGATCTCATTAAATAGTTCTTAACATCACTCTGGGTCAATTTCCCTTGAGAAACGGAAAATCGTTGTACCCTGATATGAATGGTAAGTATAAATAAATCACTTAGAATGCTATTAATTTCTTGAATCTCACTAACCAGAATTCTCACCTACTTAATAATTACTTTCAACGTACTTTATTTTCTATTACTAGAAGAATCACTTATCAATTACCGTAATTTAATTAAAAAATATTTCTTTTTCAATTATAGAATTACAGAGTTATATATTTAGTCCTACCCTATGTTTTCTCTATTATCCAAATCTCGTTTCATCTTGCGAATTTTATACCTTTCTATAAAAGTGTTTGTGTAATAACTAATAAATCCAATAGAAATTAAAATCTGAAAAAAAAGCGGATACAACGATAAGTTTTCCCATCTATCGTGTTTCTCTATTATTAGTTCTTCAGTACTAATTTCAACATAATATGTGCCAGTGAAATGCTTGAGTTGTCTTCTAATCGGTCTATTTACATCAAATAGACTATAGGAATGCAATATACTATTATCATTTAAAGCATAACGATTACTTATTAAACCTTTTGGAAAAAAAATATATCGATACTCCGTGGGTGTTTTAAAAACAAATAATTTATTGCCCTTTAAATCCCATTCATTAACTATTTCTGAAGAAGGCCAAATCTCCTTTATAGCTGACTCTAGATTCGCATACTCAAGTCGATATTCCTTGAAATAAAAAATATTTACATTGAATAGCGTTCCAATGGCTAATAACCAAATAATGAAAGTTAATCCTTCAAAGGCATATGTGCCAATATTCCTCATTTCGAACCCCCGTTGGAATAATTTATGCAAAGCCTCTAATTTGTCTTAAAAACTAGAGGCCTTGCACTATAATCATTAATCAAATAGCAACCAAGTATGCGATCTAACACCATTGTATAGTGCTTGAGCAAAAAAATCTTTGAATAATAGAAATGCAATTGTTTCATCTGTCCAATATTCTGGTACGAAACCCAAGTTATGTTCTCCAGTTGTAACACCATATGCATTTCTGATAAAATATTTATCTCCAGCGTAGCTACTACTACCTATTACTCCATTTCTCCTACCCTTAACCTCATACACATTACGTATGGCTGTTACACTATTTGCGATAACGTAAACCACTATTCCACTTGATATAAATACTGATCCCGTAACTAGTGCTTGCCAATACATGGGAGCTAATTGAGGTGTACGTACGAATGCAATGACAGTAATAGCAGCGGATACTGTAAGTCCTAATATCGCATGTAAATCAACATTTACTTCTGATCTATCCACTATTCTATATAAATAATCAATTCTTGCTATGTCACCATGACCAATAGGTGGATTATAGTTAATAATTCCTTTATGAATGTAATTTGACATAAGCGCTACTTCTGGAACAAACATTGAATCTATTTCTTTAATAGATACATCTATTAAAGTAGTTTTTCCTTCGGTTTCTATAGTGACAATGTCTTTATTGCGAGTAGCTTTTGAAACCTCATGAGATCCATCACTACCCGTTACAGTTGTAGTTATTGAGCCCTTGCCATGTTCTATAATACTAGCAGTATAAATTACATCATCAACCGTAAACGTAAACTCTGATACATTATTTTTTGGTGCAGCATTTGCATTAATCGGATATGCAAAGATTGTCGTGAAAATTAAAGCCGAAATTACAACTAAATTAATAAATCTATTCATAACTGCCCATTATAGACATTTCTACGCTTTGAGTTTTAATCATTTATGCCATGAACACTGAATATGCAATTGATTTTCCAAACCTTTCGACAAAAATAGTGGAAAATCCTTCCTTGTCGACATAAGATGTCAATATTCGACAAATAAAAATAACAAAAAGGCTGTTACTCATCGAAATTTTAATTCGTTGAGCAACAGCCTCATGAAAAATAATTTGTTTAGTTCATTGAATATTACCCGAACAAACCTCTTCTTCTAGGCATTGTAGGTACATATGGATCGTATAACCATTTAAATAATGTTCCTTTTTCCAATGCTTCTTGAGGAGAGAATTGTGGGCAGAAAGGATCAAATGGCATTGGTAGAACAGGATAGATTGGCATTACAGGTGTGACTTGCTGT